>JAMWCO010000071.1 GCA_023818785.1 Candidatus Omnitrophota bacterium | reverse complement strand
GAGAAAAAGGAAGTTAGCAGCAAAGAAAAACAGGATAAAAGAGTTAAAGTAAAAATTATCTATAAAAGATGAAAAAGTGTCCACCATGTATTCAACTTACAAAAACTTGACATTTTTTTTCTTATTGGGTAAAATATTTTTGCAATGCCAACAAAAAGGGAAATAATAAGTATAATTCAACATGTAGGACTGTGGGATAGGAAAAGTATTGATTCTGCACTTGAAGAACAGGAAAAGACAGGACAGCCATTAAGAGAAATTTTTCAAAATAGGGGTATGCTTCCTTTTGGAGAAATTGGAGCATCTTTCTATTTTCAACTCGGTATTATACAAAGAGAATTACCAGCAAGAGAGATTCCATCTGAAATTTTAGGGATACTACCTCCAAAAGTTGCTAAAACACATAGAATTATTCCATGGGAAAAAAGACCTGATACACTTGTTTTTGTTACAGATGACCCTATAAATATTCTTGCTGCTGATTATTTTAAAAAACTTGCTAATATTGAAGGAATAAAAAATGTTGAAATAATAGTAACATTTAAAGAAGAAATTGATCAATTAATAGGAAAATATTATGGCCAGGATGAAATGGAAGATTTAACTGCTATGCTTCAAGAAGCAAGTTCTGCTACAATAGATATGGATTTACCAAATAGTTTGGAGTTAGAAGAAGATGAAGAAACACTTGCTTTACAGGCACCTGTTGTTAAAATAGTTAATTTAATATTTGTAGAAGCATTGAGAAGAAGAGCAAGTGATATTCATCTTGAACCACTTGAGAAAAAATTTAGAGTAAGATTCAGAATAGATGGTGTTTTATATGAAATTGTATCTCCACCAAAAAGAATAGAAAGAGCGGTTATAGCAAGAATAAAACTTATGTCAAAAATGGATATAGCAGAAAAAAGACTTCCACAGGATGGTAGAATAATGCTTGATATAGGAGGAAGACCTATTGATTTCCGTGTTTCAACTTTGCCAGGGATTTATGGAGAGAGTGTTGTATTGAGGATTCTTGATAAAACTAAAATGTTAATAGGACTTGATAAACTTGGATTTTTACCTGATGACCTTGAAAAATGGAATACAATCTTAAAATTTACAGGAGGTCTTGTTCTTGTTACAGGTCCAACAGGTTCTGGTAAAACGACAACTCTTTATGCTTCACTTCAAAAATTAAATACAATAGATAGAAAACTTATGACAGTTGAAGAGCCAGTTGAATATCAAATACCTGGAATAAATCAAACACCTGTAAATCCTGAAATTGGACTTACTTTTGCTAATGTTTTAAGAGCATTTTTGAGACAGTCACCTGATGTTATTCTTGTTGGTGAAATTAGGGATAAAGAAACAGCAGATATTGCTTTAAGGGCTGCTTTAACAGGACATTTAGTTTTTTCAACATTACATACAAATGATGCTCCAAGTGCTATTACAAGATTAATTGACCTTGGTATGCCACCATTTTTGGTTGCATCAAGTGTTCAAGGAGTTATGGCACAGAGATTAGTTAGAGTTTTATGCCCTTTCTGTAAAGAAAAAATTGAACCAGATGAAGAATTAAAAATTGCTTTAAAAATAAAAGAAGGAGAAGAATTAAATGTATGTAGACCGAAAGGATGCAATGAATGTGGATTCACTGGATTTTTTGGTAGGATTGGTATTTTTGAAATATTTATAATGAATGATGAGTTAAGGGAATTAACTTTAAGAAGAGTTAGTGCTGATGAATTGAGAAAAGCAGCAGAAAAAGGTGGTATGAGGAGTATGTATGATGATGGTATTTTGAAAGTTAAAATGGGTTTAACAACACTTGACGAAGTTATTTCTGTTACAGGTCAGGAGGAATAAATGGCAAAAAGAATAGAGGAACTTCTTGAGTTTGTTGTTAGAGAAAATGCTTCTGACTTACATATAAATGTGGGGCTGCCTCCAATGGCTCGTCTTCATGGAGGTCTTCATAAACTTGATAGTGAGCCATTAACTCCAGAAGATACATTAAATTATATGAAAGCAATAACATCAAGAGAGCATCAAGAAGAGTTACAAAAAGTTGGAGGGACTGATTTTGGTTTCGCATTCCGTGATTTGGCAAGATTTAGAGTAAGTGTTTTTAAAGAAAGAGGGCATGTTGCTCTTGCTTTAAGATTAATCCCTTATAAATTTTTGACATTTAAAGAGATAGGACTTGATGAAAATACAATGAAGTATTTACTAACAAGACCAAGAGGTTTAATTCTTGTTACTGGTCCAACAGGCTCTGGTAAGACAACAACTCTTGCAACTATGATTGACTGGATAAATACTAATCTTGAAAAGCATATAATAACAATAGAAGACCCTATTGAATATTATCATTCACATAAAAGGTCAATTGTAACACAAAGAGAACTTGGAGTTGATGTTCCTACATTTGCTGAAGCATTAAGAAGAGGATTAAGGCAAGACCCGGATGTATTTTTAGTAGGTGAAATGAGAGACCTTGAAACAATTGAAGCAGCAATAACAGCATCAGAGACAGGTCATATTGTCTTTGCAACATTACATACAACAGGAGCAGCAAGAACTGTTGATAGAATTGTAAATGTTTTCCCTGTTGAACAGCAGGAACAAATAAGAGTTATGTTATCTGTTTCAATTTTAGCAGTTATTTCTCAGGTATTATTGAAAAGGATAGATAAACCAGGAAGAGTTGCTGCTTTTGAGATAATGGTTGCTACTCCATCTATTCAAAATTTAATAAGGGAAAGAAAAACATATAGGATTGTTTCAGAAATACAGACAGGTGCTAAATGGGGAATGGTAACTATGGATAGTTTTTTAATGCGTCTATTTAAAGAAGGGAAAATTGGACTTGATGATGTTATGACATTTTCTTATGACCCTGAAAATGTTAAAGCACAACTTGTTGCAGAAGGAGTTCTTGGTCAAGAAGTATTAAAAGAAGTAAGAAAAGAAGGGTTGGAAGCAGAAATGGAAAAGGAGGGAGTGAAATAATGACTGCAAAAAAATTGATTGGTCAGATGCTTCTTGATGAAGGATTAATAACAGAACAACAACTTAAAATTGCTCTTGAAAAACAAAGAGAAACAGGACATTTCCTTGGGAGAATCCTTGTGGACCTTGGATTTATTTCTGAAAAAGAGTTAAAAAGAGTTTTAAGTATTCAGGCAGGTATTGAGATGATTGACTTAAAAAATACAGTTATTGATAGAAAAGCAATTGAAGTTTTTCCATCTGCTCTTGCAAAAACATATAATGTTGTTCCAATTAAACTTGAAAGAGATACTTTAACTCTTGCAGTTGGAGATACTTTAAGTTTAAATATACAAGATGATATTTCTTTTATTCTTGGTTATAAAATTAAAATGATACTTGCAGATGAAAATGATATTAAGGAAGCGATTGAAACATATTATGGAAAAGAGATAGAAACAATAGATGATTTAATAAAATGGCTTGCTCAAGATGTTGAAGAAATGGAAGAATTGAATGCTATTGCAAGTCAGGGGGAATATGCAACAATAACATCTCTTGAAGAAATTGCTTCTCTGCCACCTGTTGTTAAATTATTTGATTTGATTTTACTCCAGACAGTAAGAGATAATGCATCAGATGTCCATCTTGAACCATTTGAAGATGATTTTAGAGTTAGATATAGAGTTGATGGTGTTTTATATGACCTTGTTCATCCTCCAAAAGGGCTTGCATTTGCTCTTTTTTGTAGATTTAAAATTATGGCTGGTATGGATATAGCAGAAAGACGACTCCCTCAAGATGGAAGAATTGAACTTTCTGTTATGGGAAGAGCAGTTGATCTTAGAGTAAATACAGTTCCTACAGTTTTTGGTGAATGTCTTGCAATAAGAGTTCTTGATAGAGGAAAAACTATATTTGAACTTGAAAATTTAGGTCTTCTTCCAGAGGATATGGAAAAAATAGAGAAAATGATTAGAAAACCACATGGGATAATACTTGCAACAGGACCAACAGGATGTGGTAAAACAACAACCCTTTATGCTATTTTAAGGAAATTAAATACTCCTGATGTAAAAGTAATAACAACAGAAGACCCTGTTGAATATATGTTAGATGGAGCAATCCAGGTCCCTATAAAAGAACATATAGGACTTACTTTTGCGAGATGTTTAAGAAGTATATTAAGACAGGACCCTGATATTATTCTTGTTGGAGAAGTAAGGGATTTTGATACAGCGCAAATGGCAATTCAATCATCATTAACAGGTCATATTGTTTTAAGTACACTTCATACAAATGATGCTCCAACAACAATTTATAGACTTGTAGATATGAATGTTGAACCATTTTTACTTGCATCTACAATTGAAGGAGTTATAGCACAGAGATTAGTAAGGGTTTTGTGCCCAAGATGTAAAAAGGAGTATAAACCAACAAAACAAGAACTTTTTGAAGTTGGATTAACTCCTGAAAAAGCAGAAGGTATGAAATTTTATAAAGCAGTTGGTTGCCCATTTTGTAGAGGTGGTTATAAAGGAAGGATAGGGATTTTTGAAATACTTGTGCCAAATGAGGAATTCTGGCAGGCAATTTATGAAAGGAGACCACTTGGAGAAATAAGGGAAACTGCTATAAAAAGTTGTAAAATGAAAACATTACTTGATGATGGACTTAAAAAGATACATCTTGGTATAACTACTATAGAAGAAGTTGCGAAAGAAGTTCATGGATATTGAAAGGAGGCAAAATGGCTCTTTTTCAATATAATGCAATTGATAGCTCAGGAAAAACATTGTCAGGGACAATAGATGCAAGTGGTGTTCAAGAGGCAATAGCAAAATTAAAGGGTATGGGATATTTTGTTACAAGTGTCAGTGCAGCAAAAGGAGCAACTACTAAAAAAACAGAAAGCAAAACTACCAAGACACAGACAACAACTAAAAAAGGTGGTAAAGGACTTTCTATTAATATACCATTGCCATTTATTGGTGGTGGGAAAATAAAAACAAAAGAATTGATGATTATTACAAGACAATTAGCAACATTAATAGGAGCAGGACTACCACTTTTAAGGTCATTAAGAGTATTAAAAGAACAGAGAAGAGGTGCTGCAAGTAATATTCTTGGGAAAATAGCAGATGATATAGAATCTGGTGCATTATTTTCAGAAGCATTGAGTAAACACCCAGCCAGTTTCCCAAGAATTTATGTTGCCATGGTTAAGGCAGGTGAAGCAGGTGGTGCTCTTGAAATCGTTCTTTCAAGATTGGCTGAATTTATGGAAAAGGAAGCAAAACTAAGAGGTAAGATAAAATCAGCAATGGCATATCCTACTGTTGTTCTTTTTGTTACAATTGGTATGTTAACATTTATTATGTTAAAAATAGTTCCTACATTTATTCAAATATTTCAGGATATGGAAGTTGGAGATTTACCTACTCCTACAAAGATGGTTATAGCAATTTCAAAACTTTTAACACAGAAAGCATGGATTGTTGTAGTTGGTATAATTGCACTTTTTATTTTTTACAGAATACTTATGAAAATAAAATTTACAAGATATTGGATTGATATGATTAAACTAAAGATGTTTTTATTTGGTCCAATTGTATCAAAAACAATTATTGCGAGATTTGCAAGAACATTTGCAACATTAATTTCAAGTGGTGTTCCAATATTACAGGCATTACAAATAGTAAGAGATACAGTTGGGAATGATGTAATAGCAAATGGAATAAATGAAATAAGAAATAGAGTAAGAGAAGGAGAAGGTATTGCAGGTCCAATGTTAAGAACAAAAGTTTTCCCACCAATGGTAACAAATATGGTTGCAGTTGGGGAGGAAACAGGACAGATGGATGCTATGCTTGATAAAATTGCAGATGCATATGAAGCAGAAGTTGATGCAGCAGTTGCAGCACTTGCTTCAATGATAGAGCCAATAATGATTGTATTTCTTGGAGGCATTGTTGGGTTTATAGTTATTTCTCTTTATATGCCTTTAATTAAAATTGCTATGAGTTTATCTGGAAGTTCTGGTGGAGGAGAAGGTGGTGGAGAATAAAAAAGGAGAATGTAATGAGAAAAATGGCTTTTACATTAATAGAGATGCTTGTTGTAATTGCTATAATTTCTATGTTGGCTGCTTTTTTATTACCTGCCTTATCAGGAGCAAGAGAAAGAGCAAGAAGAACAACCTGTATGAATAATCTAAAACAATTTTCTATTGCTTTTGAAATGTATGCAGAGGACTGGTATGAAAAATTTCCAGCAGATAAAGAAGGGCTATATGATGCAGATAATAATCAAAATACTCCATCAATCTATCCAACATATATTAAAACAACAAAGACATTCTGGTGCCCAAGTTCAATTAATAGAAAACTACCATCACCAGATGGAAATATAGGCCAATATCATAACGACCCACCAATAGATAATGAGTGGTATGATTGGAGAAATGATTGGTATGCATCTTATTCTTTTGTATTTGGACTTTCAACAGGAAATAGATCATCAAAACCAGTTCCAGTTATAAGTGATAGAGGAATATATAATACAAGAAATTTATCATCTTACCCTAATCTTTCTACTTGCAACCCATTAACTGGAAATCATGCATGGGGAATAAATGTTTTATATATAGATGGAAGTGCAAATTGGATAAATTTACAAGATATAGATTTTTCTCTTGACCTTGATGATGGGAGTCCTCATATGGGAAATGTAGCAGCAAGACCAAATGGATACTCTATTGTAATTAATGATAATACTGAGAAAACAGAATGGGGAGAAGATTAAATGAAATTCTATTCAGTTTTGAAGAGTAGAGAAGGTAGAAAAATTGATTTTGAAAAGATTGAAAAAAAGATTGAAAAAATATGTAAGAAATATAAAATTTTACTTTTTTATATTTACGGTTCATATGCAAAAAGAAATCCAACAAAATTAAGTGATATTGACCTTGCGTATTTACCTCAATTTGATTTAAGTTATGAAAAAGAAATTGAATTGAAAGATGAACTTGAAGATATTTTTGAAGACGAAGCAATAGACATTGTAAATTTAAAAAAAATTCCTTTGACTTTAATCCATAGAATTTTAAAAGAAGGTAGATGTTTATATGCAAAAAATTTAAAAATAAAGATTGGATTTGAAATAGAAAAAGAAAGTAGATATTTTGACACATACTGGATGAGAAAAGAATATTTTGATAAAATGCTTGAGAAAATTGAGAATGGTACCTTCTGGGATTGATAAAGAAAAACTATTT
>JAMWCO010000070.1 GCA_023818785.1 Candidatus Omnitrophota bacterium | reverse complement strand
TATTAAGAAGTCCAACAGAAAAAGCAAGTGGTTTTATTCCAGATATTGGTAGTTATGATAATGGTACACATTATTATGAATTTTTAATACTTCCATTAAAACCAGAAAAAATTGATGAAGTTATTAAATTATCTTACAATTTTATAAATCCTGTTTTTTCTTTTATAGTAAAGAGTGATGAGAATGTTGGAAAATCATTTATTTCTATAGATACAGAAGGAATTCTTTTATCTGCTTTTAAAATGGCAGAAAATAAAAGTGGATATATAATGAGAATTTTTGAAAGCCAAGGTAAAGAAAAAAAATTAAGTATTAGAATAAATTTTAAATTTAAAAATATTTATGAAACAGATTTAATGGAAAATATAATAAATGAAGTTGAATTAAATAATATTAAAATTAAACCATTTGAAATAAAAACATTTTTAATTAAAATATAGGATGATAATCACAAAAAACTTGATAGGTCAAATTCACCACATAGTCAATTTTAATTTTTATCTTTCCTTATCATTCTTAAATTTTCTTTAAAATTTATGGTGCTAAAATTAAGAGGCAATGTATTTTGACTAACTTGCCATAAAAATATCCAGATTTTTTAATTTCTGTATGGGAAAAGGATACCAACAAAAAAGAAGAATTTTTAAAATTAAAGTGGCAAATTTGACTTGACAAAAAAATTTTTTATGTTTAAAATTTATTTATCAAATTTGTGAAAAAATTCACAAATGGAAAGAAAATATATAAACCAAAAGGATTGGCAAGAATTTATAGAAGGGAAAATAGGAGAAAATAAAATTTATGCTCCTATTGAAAAAGGAAAATTTTTATTTTTTGAAATTTTAAATGAAGAAAATTTTAAAAAAGTTGTTTATGATAAAGCAAGAACTGTTGAACCATTAAAAATATTTTTATATCCATTTAAAGAAAGGGTTTATCCTGAAATTAAAAATTTTCCTCAAATAATAGTTATGGGAGTAACTTCATGTGATTTAGCATCTATTGAGATTCTTGACAATGTTTTTAAAAATGGTGATTTTAAAGACCCTAATTATTCAAAAAGGAGAGAAAATATTTTAATTATAAGTTTTGATTGTAAAATCCCATATGATACATGTTTTTGCTCACTTGTTGGGATAAAACCATATCCTGAAAAAAATTTTGATTTGAATTTATCAAAAGTTAAAGATGGTTTTATTATAGAAATTGGAAGTGAAAAAGGAAAGGATTTTTTGAAAAATGATACAAGATTTTATGATATTTCAAAATCACAGATAGAAGAATTAGAAGAAGGGAGAAAGAATGTATGCCAAAGAGTTAATGAAATAAATAAAGGATTTGATCTTTCTAATATTGAAAATTTGGTAGGAATGTATCAAACAGAATATTGGGAAAATATAAAAGATATTAAAAATTGTGTATCATGTGGAAGTTGCAATTTTAATTGTCCAACATGTGTCTGTTTTCTCCTTGAGGATACAACTGATGATTGTGATTTTAAAAAAGTTAAAGTGTATGATAGTTGTCTATTCCCAGGATATGCAAGAATGGCTTCAGGAGCAACACCAAGACCAACTTTATATGATAGATACTCAAATAGATTATTATGTAAATACTGGTATATGAAAGAGAATTTTAAAATATTAGGATGTACTGGATGTGGAAGATGTATATCAGGTTGCATTGGTAAAATTGATAAAAGAAAAGTTATAAATGAAGTTTTAAAAGAAAAATTAAAAGTTTAAAAATGGGAAAAAACATATATGAACCAATAAAGTGTGAAGTAATTGATAATATAAAAGAATCACCAACAATAAATACTATTGTTTTGAAACCAGAGAAAGAATTTTCTTTTCTTGCTGGACAATTTGCATCTTTAACTGTTCCTGGTATTGGAGAAGCACCTTTTACTCCTTCTTCATCTCCATTTGATAAAGAAAAAATTGAATTTACAGTTATGAAAACAGGAAAAGTTACAGAAAAAATACACGAATTGAAAAAAGGTCAGATAGTTGGTATAAGAGGTCCTTATGGGAAACCATATCCTATTGAAAAATTTAAAGATAAAGAAGTTTTACTTGTTGGTGGAGGAGTTGGACTTGCACCTATAAGGGCATTATTCCTTACACTTGTGGAAACATATAAGGATTATAAAAAGATTGTTTTTTGTTGTGGAGCAAGGACACCTTCTGATTATATATATAAAGAGTTGATTTTTGACCAATGGCAAAAATTGTGTGAAAAAATACCACTCTCTTTTAGAATCACAGTTGATAAAAAGGATAATAATTGGAAATATATGGAAGGAGTTGTCACTTGTACGCTTGATAATCTTAATATTGAGGTAAAAAATTCAGTCAGTATCGTTTGTGGACCACCTATAATGATGAAATTTACAACTTTGAAATTACTTGAAATTGGTTTTTCAGAAGAAAATATTTATTTATCAATGGAAAGAAAAATGTATTGTGGAGTTGGTCATTGTAGACATTGTATGATAGGAGAACTTTTTGTATGTAAAGATGGACCTGTTTTTGCATATCAAGAATTAAAAAATAAACCAAATATATGGGTTTAAAATGAAAAAATTATTTATTGATTATGATAAGTGTTTAAGTTGTAAAGAGTGTAATGTTGAATGTTCATATTTTTTACATCCAGAGAATAATGGAATAACAAGTTTAAGAGAAGAGATTGCTTTTTTACTTGCTTGTAGAAGATGTGAAGACCATCCATGTATAAATTCTTGTCCAACTGAAGCACTAAAAAGAGAAGAGGGTATTAATAAAAGAAGTAAATTTTTATGTATTTCTTGTAAAAGTTGTATGCTTGCTTGTCCTTTTGGAACAATTTTACCTGATATTATCCCTTATATAATTGGAAAATGTGATTTATGTATTGGAAGATTGAAGGAAGACCAAATCCCTCTATGTGTGATAACAGAAAAATGTGATGCAATAAAATTTATTGAAGAAAGTGAAATTGAAGATAAAGAAAATATATATAAAATAGGTGAAAATTTAATTGTAAGATGTTTTAGTTATATAGAAAAATATGGGTTAAAAAAATGAATATGATTTATATTTTTGGCTTTTTTATTTTATCATTTTTTGTTTTAAGTATAATAGGACTTTTTGTTTCATGGATTGATAGGAAATTGACTGCGCGTATCCAATGGAGAGTTGGACCCCCTTGGTATCAGAACTTTGCAGATATTATAAAACTTTCAGGAAAAGAGGTTTTAATTTCTGAAAATGGTAATAAGTTTATGTTTGTATTTGCACCAATTTTAGGTGTTATATCAGCGACTATATGTGGAACAGTAATTTTCTTTGTTTTAAAGAAAAACTTTGGTTTTGGCGGTGATTTAATTCTTCTTGTATATTTACTTATTATTCCTTCTCTTTCTATAATCCTTGGTGGGAGTTCATCTGGTAATGTTCTTGCTTCAGTTGGGATAAGTAGAGAATTGAAACTCCTTCTTTCTTATGAACTCCCATTTATATGTGGAATAATAATTCCTGCAATAAAATCTGGTTCAACAACTTCATTGATTGAAATTATCAAACATCAACAGATATATGGAAGTAATATCTTTTCTTTATCTGGGATTATTGGTTTTATTATAATTTTAATCTCATCTTGTGGAAAAGTTGGAGTTGTTCCATTTGACCTTGCAGAAGCGGAAACAGAAATTGCAGGTGGTGCTTTAATTGAATATTCAGGTATATTACTTGGATTTTATAAACTTGCAAAAAGTATTTTATTTGTTGTTGTTCCTTCTTTTATAGTTATTCTGTATCTTGGAGGAAGTGCAATAAATAGTTTTAGTGGTTTTTTAATTTTTGTGGTTAAATATTTAATAGTTTTAATTTTAATAACCTTGATAAGAAATACAAATCCAAGATTGAGAATTGACCAGGTGTTTAAATTTTTCTGGGGATGGTTAACTTTAATAGGTATATTAGGGATTTTATTTACTTTATCGGGAGTTTAGAATGAGTTTAAAATTGAAGGCACTTAAAAAAAGTTTATGGGTATATCATGTAAGTGGAGGGAGTTGTAATAATTGTGATATTGAAATACTTGACCTTTTAACTCCAAGGTTTGATGTTGAAAGATTTGGTATAATACTTGCAGCAAGTCCAAGACATGCTGATGTTTTATTATGTACTGGGATTGTTAATAAGAAATGTGTTGAGAGAGTGAAAGAAGTATATCAGCAAACACCAAAACCATGTGTAGTTGTTGCAGTTGGAACTTGTTCTTGTTCTGGTGGAATTTTTAGAGATGGGTATCAGATGGCTGGACCTTTAGACAAAATTATTCCTGTTGATGTATATATTCCAGGGTGTCCACCAAAACCAGAAAGTATAATAGCAGGAATTGTTAAATTTTTGAAGGAGTTGAAATGATAGAAAATATTAAAGAAAGGTTAAAGGATAAGATAAAAGAGATAAAGATTCACAATGAAAGAAGAGTTTATTTAACTATTGATAGAAAAGATTTAAAGGATGTTGTAAATATTATTTTTAATGAACTTGGTGCAAGATATCAGATTGTTACTGGTATTGAAAATTTTGACAAATTTGAACTTTTATACCATTTTTCTTTTGATAAACAAGGACTTATTATTTCTTTAAGAACATTTTTGGATAAAGAAAATCCAGAAATAGAAAGTTTGACATCAATTATTCCAGGAATATCATATATTGAAAGAGAAGTTTGGGAATTACTTGGAATAAATTTTATAGGACATCCAAATTTAAAACATTTTTTATTAAGGGAAGATTGGCCAGAAAATTTATATCCATTGAGGAAAGGAGTAAAAAAAGATGGTAGAAAATAGAAAAGTTATTGTTCCAATTGGTCCATATCATCCTTTATTAGAAGAACCAGAATATTTTCAACTTTATTGTGATGGAGAAGAGGTTGTTGATGCTGAATGGATTGCTGGGTATAACCATAGAGGAATAGAAAAATTATCTGAATCAAAACATTATGACCAGGTAACATTTCTTGTTGAAAGAATATGTGGTATATGCTCTACTTCACATCCAATTGCTTACTGTAATAGTATTGAAGATTTATGTGGGATTGAAATACCTGAAAGAGCAAAATATATAAGGAGTATAATTGGAGAACTTGAAAGATTACATAGTCATTTACTCTGGGTTGGTCTTGCTGGCCACTTCCTTGGATATAATACTGTTTTTATGTGGGCTTGGAAATATAGAGAACCAATTCTTGATATGTTTGAAATGATAACAGGAAATAGAAATCATTATGCTATGCTTAGAATAGGAGGGGTTAGAAGAGATATTGAGGATGAAGATGTACCAATTTTAAAAAAGACACTTTCAGAAATAAAGGATAAAGTAAAAATGTTAACAGAAGCAGTTTTAGATGACCCAGTTTTATCAGCAAGATTAAAAGGAGTTGGTATTTTAACAAAAGATGATATTAAAAATTACGGTGCAGTTGGACCAGTTGCAAGGGCAAGTGGAGTTGATATAGATGTAAGGAGAGATGACCCTTATGCTGCATATAATCTTGTTGAATGGAAAGTAATAACAACTGAAAATGGAGATGTTTTTGATAAGGCAGTTGTAAGATTGCTTGAATGTTTTGAAAGTATAAAGATAATAGAACAGTGTCTTGATGCAATTTATGGTAAAAAGGGTGAAATATGGAAAGAAGTAAGGGAAATAATAGAAGGAGAAGGGATAGGTCATCATGAAGCGCCAAGAGGAGAAGTTTTCCATTATGTTAGGAGCGATGGGAATACAACAAGCCCAGTTAGACATAAAATTAGAGCGCCAAGTTATGTAAATATTCCAACTTTTAAAGCAAGTTGTATAGGAGAGACAATTTCAGATGTATGTATAATTCTTGCAGGAGTTGACCCTTGTTATTGTTGCACAGAAAGGATAGCGGTATATGATAAAGATAAAAATAAGAAAGTATATGATTTTGACCAACTTATTAAAAAATCAATTGAAAAGACAGAAAAAATTAAAAAAGAATTGGGAAAAGAGGGAAAATTATGGAAACACTTATTATAAAAATTTTATCTTTTGGGTTTTTAGTAGGACTTATATGCAGATTCATACCTTCAAAAATAAGATTTATAAAAGAGATTTGTGCAATTATTATATCAATTTCATATTTTTATTTTTCAATCTTCTTATTTTCAGGAAATATTAATTATTTCTCAGAAGTTTTATTGATTGATAAACTTTCTTCATTCATTTCAATATTTATTTCTCTTTTTACAATTTTAACAATTATTTATGGATTTTCATATTATAAAAATTTTGAAAATTCAAATAGGTATTATTCTTACATTTTATGGACTTTAACTTTTTCAACTGGTGCTATTTTTTTAAATAATTTAATCCTTTTTTCAGTTTTTTGGGGATTTTTAGCAATTACTCTCTATCTTTTATTAAATATTGGAGATTATGAAAATTCTTATCCTGCGAAAAAAACAATGATTATAGTTGGTGGAAGTGATTCATTTTTGATTTTTGGAATATGTGGCTTAATATTTTTAACAGGGAAATATACAATAACTGATATGAATATTTTTATTAAAAGTGGTCTTGAAATTGGAATTTTCTTTTCTTTAATATCTGCTTCACTTGCAAAAGCAGGATGTATGCCTTTACATACATGGATTCCTGAAATTTCTGAAAAAACAGATTCTATCATTATGGCTTATTTACCTGCTTCTCTTGATAAATTACTTGGTATTTATCTATTTTCAAGGATTTTGCTTAATATTTTTGAATATAATCCAGATTTTCATTCTCAACTTTGGTTTCTTTTAAGATTAATTGGCTCTTTAACAATTGTATGTGCAGTTTTAATGGCGATTGTACAACATAATATGAAAAAATTATTATCCTATCATGCAGTAAGTCAAGTTGGTTATATGGTCTTAGGGATTTCTTGTGCAAATTCAGCAGGAATTATTGGAGGTCTTTTCCATATGTTAAATAATTCAATTTATAAATCACTCTTATTTTTTGGAGCAGGGAATATTGAAAAAACTACAAATGAAGTTGAACTTGAAAAACTTGGTGGAATTGGGAAATTTATGCCAATTACTTTCTTAACATTTTTAATTGGTTCTTTAAGTATAAGTGGTGTTCCTCCATTTAATGGTTTCTTCTCAAAATATTTAATATATCAAGGACTATTTGAAGGAACAAAAAGTGGTGATTTTGAATGGAGTATGTGGATTATATGTACTATGATAGGAAGTGCTTTAACTCTTGCAAGTTTTTT
>JAMWCO010000069.1 GCA_023818785.1 Candidatus Omnitrophota bacterium | reverse complement strand
GTAAATCGTATCAATTAAAACCAATGAATTGTCCTTTTCACATTATAATTTATATGAGTAAATTAAGAAGTTATAAAGATTTACCTATAAGGTGGGCTGAAATTGGAACTGTATATAGATATGAAAAAGCAGGTGTTCTTCATGGATTATTGAGAGTGAGAGGATTTACACAAGATGATGCTCATATTTTTTGTACTCCAGGACAACTTGAAGAAGAGATTTGCAAAATTATAGATTTAGTTTATTTCTTTCTAAGTAATTTTGGATTTAATGAGTATAGAGTATTTCTCTCAACAAGACCTACAAACTTTGTTGGAACAATTGAAAATTGGGGAAAAGCCACAAATGCACTTGAAAATGCTTTAAAATCAAAAAATATAAAATATGAAATAGACCCTGGGGAAGGTGTTTTTTATGGACCTAAAATTGACATAAAAATTAAGGATTGCATTGGAAGAGAATGGCAATGTTCAACAATTCAAATTGATTTTAATATCCCTGAAAAATTTGAGATTAAATATATTGACTCTGATGGGAAATTTAAAACACCTATAATGATTCATAGAGCAATACTCGGCTCTTTTGAAAGATTCTTTGGTATTTTAATAGAACATTACAAAGGAAATTTTCCATTCTGGCTTGCTCCTGAACAGATTAGAATACTTCCTATTGCAGAGAGACATAATGCTTTTTCTCTTGAATTGAAATCAAAGTTAGGAAAAAATTTTAGAACAGGAATTGATTTAAGAAACGAAAAAATTAATAAAAAAATAAAAGATGCGGAAGAAGAGAAAGTACCATATATGATAATTATTGGAGATAGAGAAATAAAGGAAAAAAAATTGTCTTTAAGGGAACATAAAGTAGGTATAATTGGTTCTTTTACTTTTGAAGAAATAATTGAAAAATTTTGTAAAGAAATAGAAAAAATAAAATATTAGACAAAATTAAAATTTTTTGTTATAATTTTAAAAAAGGAGAGATTTATTAGTAGGGAAGAAAATAGAAAGTATAAAGTAAATTATCAGATAAAAAGTCCACAGGTAAGAGTTATAGATGAAGAAGGAAAACAATTAGGAATTTTAGATACTAAAAAAGCTCTTGAGATAGCAAAAGAGAAAAATTTAGATTTAGTAGAGATTGTTCCAAATGCGTCTATACCAGTTTGCAGAATTTTAGATTTTAAAAAATATTTATATGAACAAAAGAAAAAAGAAAAAGAAATAAGAAAAAAACAGAAAGTTTCACAAACAAAAGAAATAAGATTTACTCCTGAAATAAGTGAGCATGATTATAAATTTAAAAAACAGCATATTGAAAATTTTTTGAAGGAAGGGCATAGAGTAAAAGTAAGTATATTTTATAAAGGGAGGGTAATTTTATACAAAGAAAGAGGATATGAACTAATGGAAAGATTAATAAAAGAATTGTCAGGATTAGGGAAAATAGATAGAGCACCTAAACTTGAAGGTCAAAGATTAAGTGTTACTTTTTTCCCCATAGATGTTAAAGGAGAAAAAAATGGGAAAACTTAAAACAAAAAAATCAGTTGCAAAAAGATTTAAAATAACAGGAACAGGGAAGATTCTCCATTATTGTGCAGGTGGAAGCCATTTACTATCAAAAAAGAGTTCAAAAAGGAAAAGAAGGATTAAAAAGTTAAAAATTTTGAAAAATAAAGGAGATATAAAAGTTATTAAAAAATTGTTACCTTACAGATAAAAGGAGATAAAAATGGCAAGAACTAAAAATTCACCCGCATCAAGAAAAAGAAGGAAAAAAGTTTTAAAAAGAGCAAAAGGTTATAGACAGGGAAGGTCAAAACTTTTTAAAAGAGCGAAAGAATTTTCAGAAAAAGGTTTAACTTATGCTTTTAGAGATAGAAGGAAAAAGAAAAGAGATTTTAGAAGTTTATGGATTACAAGAATTTCTGCAGCATGTAAAATGAACGGGATTTCATATAGTAAATTTATAAGTGGTATTAAAAAAATTAACATGAATTTGAATAGAAAAACTCTCGCAGAAATAGCCTTTAACCATCCTGAAAATTTTGCTTCTTTAGTTAAAAAAGTAAAGGAAGTAGTGGGTATTATTGAATGAAAATTGTAAGAAATTTTATTTTTTTATTCACTGTTTTATTTCTCTTTACAATTGATATTCTTTACTTAAAAGAGAGATTTTTCTCAAGAGAATTCTATTTTATTTCTTTAAATTTATTACTATCTTTTTTTATTGTAATAAATATTATTTATACTGGTGGACTTTCTAATAAAATTGAAAATATGGAAAGAGAAATAGAAAAACAAAGATTGACAATACAGGATTATAAATTAGAGTCAAATTTTTTATCTACTCTTACAGATATTATAGAAACATTTGGAAAAGAAATATCTCTTGATGAAGTTATTGATAAATTACTTGAATCAATTAAAAATCTTTTTAAAGAAGAAACAGTTGTAATTTGTCTTTTTGGAGATAGATATAAATTAAACATTAAAGGAAAAGAAATAGATTTACCATTGGAGATAATAGAAGAAATAGTTATGAAACCTAAACCTATGTTAGTAAATAATATCTCATCATTCCCTCAATATAAAAAATTATCCGAGTCAGGAATTACATCTTTTATTATTTCCGGCTTATATCAAAAAGGAGCAATTGTTGGTATACTATGTATATTTTCCTTTAGAAACAAAAAATTTAGTTTAAGAGATCTGAATCTTTTAAGAATGGTTTCTGCTCCTATTTCTTTAATGATTGAAAATACAGAACTATTTGATAAAACAAAATTTCTATCAATAACAGACGGTTTAACACAATTATATAATAGAAGACACTTTGAAAAACTTCTTTCTGATATTTTAACAAAATCTCAAATAAATTCAACACCTGCTTCTATTGCTATGTGTGATGTTGATTTTTTTAAATTTTATAATGATACAAATGGACATCTTGCAGGTGATTATGTTTTAAAAACAATAGCAGATATATTAAAAAAAGGAGTTAAAGGTTCTGATATTATAGGAAGATATGGTGGAGAAGAATTTATAATTCTTTTTCCTGATACTACAAAAGAAAATACTATAAAAATATGTGAAAAATTAAGAAAATCTGTAAAGGATTTTAAATTTCCAAACGAAGAATCACAACCAAATGGTGACTTAACAATAAGTTTTGGAGTTGCTTCTTTTCCTGAAGATGGAACAAATGCTACAGAGATAATAAAAAAAGCAGATATGGCTTTATATAAAGCCAAAAGTTTAGGGAAAGATAAAGTCATTGCTGCATAATTTCTTTTAATATTTCATTCCAAATTTTATTTGCTATATCAATTATTTTTTCTTCATTAATCTCAAGTTTTTTTATCTCTTCTTCTTTTTCCTTTTTCAAAAATTCAATTTTTTTATTTTTTTCAATTTCTTTTTTTTCCTTATATTTTTCAATTTCTTTTTTTAATTTTTCATAATTTATATTCTTAATTTTTTCAACTTCAGATTCAATAGATTCCATCATCTTTTCTACTTTTTTTTCTGCCAATTTTATAATTTTTTCACTTTCTTCTTCTGCTTCTTTTATTTTTTTAATATCCTCTTCTATCATTTTTCTATCCAGTAATCAAGTATTTTAGATTTTAAATTTAAAATTAAGTCACCTTTCTCTAAATAATAATTTTGACATAATTTTTTAAATTTTTCAAATTTTTTACTATCTTTTTGGAAAACAAGAAAAATTGAATTTAAATTATTCATTATATCTTCATCTATTCTCTTTTTAGGTTTAACAAGATAAACTAAGAAATACTTTTCTCCTATTAAAGAATCCTTTATATTTCCATTTAATAATATTAAAATTTTAATATTATCATACTTAATTATTAAGTTTTCGTCTTTAAAAATCAATTCTGCTTTATTTACTTTTATTTTCTCATCACTAAACTTGATTACTTTTATTCTTCCCTTTAAAAAATCAGGATAATTGATAGATTTATCTATAAAAATCTGACTTTTTCTAAAAATTGAAGCAAAGAAAAGATTATCACAGAATTTATCACCAAATAAGATAATCTTTTCTATTTCTATCCTTTTATTTTTAGAAACTTTGTAAAGAATCTCCTGATAATAATCTTGATTTTTAATACTTTCTGGAATTACCAAAACAGCTTTATTATCAGAACATAATAAAATAACAGGACTTTTAAAAGAAAAAAATATAATTTCTTCATTGCTTGATTTTTTGAAAGAATATAATAAACAAAAGATAATGAACAAAAAACTAATAATAAATTTAATGTTTTTCTTAATAGAAGAAATTAGAAATAAAAGAAAAAAATAATAAACAAAAACAAAAAATAATGGGAAATAGAAACTAATTTTATGAGAAAAATTTGAAATTAAAATAAGAGATTTTAAAAAAATAGTGGTTATAAAACTTAAAGGATAAAAGAGAATAGGAATTATAAGAGATATAAAAGAAATAATTGTTATTAAACCAACTATTGGAGTAAAAATTAGATTGCTTAATATTCCAATAGGATAAAAATAACTAAAATTGTAAAAAAGAATTGGTAGAATAAATATTTGAGCAGAAATAGTAGCAACAAATGAGTTAATTATAAAGTTTTTCTTTTTCAAAAAATTAATTTTTTTATAAGTTATTAAAATACCAGCAGTTGATAAAAAAGAAAGAAGAAAAGAGAGAGAATAAATATAAAAAGGATTTAAAAAAAGTAGGAAAATACAAGCAATAATAAGTGATTTAATTGGATCTATCTCTTTACCCAAAATTTCAGATATTAAATAAAATGAAACCATCACCACTGCTCTTGTAATAGGAACTTTAAAACCGCATAAAAAATCATAAAACCATAGAAAAACCAAAATTATTAAAGGAAAAGCAAATGGTTTAACATTATTAATTTTTTGAAATGGTATGAAAATTACTTTTAAAAGAAATATTATAAAAATAATATGAATACCAGAGATTACAAAAAGATGATATATTCCTGTTTTAACTCCAACTCTTCTTAAAAAATCAGGTGTATCGTCATTGCCTATAGTAAGAAGTTTTACTAATTCGCAACTATCTGGATTAAATCTCATATATTTCTCAATCCTATTTTCTATTCTCTCTCTTATATATGAAAAAAATAATTTTAAATTTATCTCTGATTTAATAATTTCAACATTATTACTTTTTACTTGAAAAAAAATCCCATTTCTATTCATAAATTTTTTATAGTCAAACTCAAAAGGATTTTTAGGTGGAGAAATTTCACTTATATTTATAATATCTTTTATTTTTATTTTTTGACCTGGTAAAAACTTAATCTTTTCTTTATTCTTTATTATTATCTTTCCATTCCAATTATAATATTTTTCTCCTTTGCTAATTCTTTTAACATCAACAATTATATTAGTCTCAAATGGTTTTTCTTTTAATGAAACAATTTCACCTTCAATTTCTGAAATATTTGAAAAATCTGTACCCCAATTTAAATTATTTTTATATTTATAATTTGAAATATATCCCAAAAAGAAGAATAGAAAAAAATAGAAGAGAAATTTTTTATTAAATTTGGGTAAAAAGAATAAAGGGAAAAGAGAAAAAATTAATAAAGGCGAAAAATTTTTATATATTAAAATACCTATTATAAAAGAAAAAAGAATTAAAATTTCAAAACTCAACTTTCAATCCATTTCCCAACAAATGCATAAAATGTTTTACCTTCCAAATAAATATTTTTTAAATTTTTATCAAAATAAACCTTCAAAATTTCATTACTTCTTGTAATAACATTTATTGGAGAATTCATTCCTTTAATCAAAAATGTAATAATTGCAGATGCGACACTTCCAGTACCACAAGAAAGTGTTTCTTCTTCTACACCTCTTTCATAAGTTCTTATTTTTATTAATCCATTTTTAACTATCTCTACCCAGTCAACATTAGTTCCTTTTTCACCAAAAATTTTGTTATACCTTATTTTTGGTCCCAATTCTGAAATATTAACTTTTTCTATATCTTCAACAAAAATAATAGTATGTGGAACACCTGTATTTACATAATTTCCAATAATTATTTCATTATCAATTGGTATTTTTATATTTAATTCTAGTTTCCCAATAAGTTTCATTTTTATTTTAATATTTTTCCCTTTTATTTCACCATCAAGTATCCCTGCCATTGTTTCAATTTTTAATTTTCTTTTATTAGTTAATGAATTTTCATATATAAATCTCAACATACATCTCAAACCATTTCCACACATTTCTGCTTCACTTCCATCTGGATTGAAAATTCTCATTTTAAAATCTGCTTTATTTGAATTTTCAAGAAAAAGCAAGCCATCCGCTCCAATACCAAATTTTCTATTACATAATTTTATAGCCAAATCCCTTTTATTTTTTATTTTCCCTTCTCTATTATCTATAATAACGAAATCATTTCCTGAACCAACTATTTTTGAAAATTCCATAGTTTTAAATTCTATATACTTTTGCCTATTTTGTCAAATTATTATATTATAAAATTTATATGAAATTAGTGATTCAAAGAGTAAAAGAGGCAAAATTATATGTAGAAGATATTTTTAAAGGTAAAATAGAAAAAGGGATTGTAGTTTTTGTAGGAATAGGTAGAGGAGATACTGAAGAAAAAGTTGATTACTTTGTGAAAAAGATCCTATCTCTAAGAATATTTGAAGATGAAAATAGAAAAATGAATTATTCCGTATCTGATATAAATGGAGAATTAATGATTGTTCCTCAATTTACTCTTTATGGAAATTGTCAAAATGGTAATAGACCTGATTTTACAATGGCTGAGAAAGGAGAAATAGCAGAAAAAATTTTTAATAAATTTGTAGAAAAAATAAAAACATCATATAAAAAGATTGTTGAAGGAGAATTTGGGAAGAAAATGTTAGTTGAAATAAATAATGATGGTCCTTGTACTTTAATTTTGGAAAAATAGTAAAATTTTATTAAACTTATGGATAGATTTAAAAATAAAAATATAGTTATAGATACTTCAACTACTTGGATTTACATAGGAGAATTGGTAAAAGAAGATAATAATTATTATTACTTACAAAATGTAGATGCCTTTGATATTTCTGAAACATCTTTAAGTAAACAGGAATATTTAATGATGGTCAAAAGAGATGGTATTGTTCCAAATAGAAAAAATGTTAAGGTTTTAAAATCCAAAGTTGTTGCAATTACTTTACTTGAAGATATACTTGAAAAATGAAAGTTAAAATTTTTTCGGTTATAATTGGTACTTGTTTGGGTCTAATAACATATTCTTTCATTGGATATAT
>JAMWCO010000068.1 GCA_023818785.1 Candidatus Omnitrophota bacterium | reverse complement strand
CAGAGTGAAAGAATAGATATTTATAGACAATTTGCTGAAAAACTTTTGAAAGAAGAAATTGTTTATAAATGTTATTGCACAAAAGACCAACTTGAAAAGTTGAGAGAAGATGCAGAAAAAAAGGGGATTATTTTTGGATATGATGGTAGATGCAGAAATTTAACAAAAGAAAAGATAAGTCAATATGAAAAAGAAGGAAGAAGTTTTGTCTTAAGATTGAAAGTTCCAAAAGAAAAAATTGAGATAAATGATTTAATAAGGGGGAAAGTTATATTTGAAGGAGAAAATTTAACTGATTTTGTTATTATGAAATCAGATGGAACTCCAACATTTAATTTTGCAGTTTGTATTGATGATTATTTGATGAAAATAACGCATGTAATAAGAGGAGAAGACCATCTTTCAAATACTCCAAAACATATTTTGATTTTTAAAGCAATAGGTGCAAAATTGCCTTTTTTTGCTCATATGTCAATGACACTTGGTCCAGATAGAACAAGATTAAGTAAGCGTCATGGAGCAACTTCTGTAAGAGCATATAGAGAAAATGGATATTTACCAGAAGCATTTTTTAATTATATTGCTTTACTTGGATGGGGAACAACTGAGAGTAAAGAAATATTTAAAAAAGAAGAGTTGATAAAAGAATTTTCACTTGAAAGATGTCATAAAGCGAATGCAATTTTTGACCCTGAAAAATTATTATGGATGAATAGTTATTATATAAGGAAGACAGAAATTGAAAGAATTTATCAGTTATCATTACCTTTTCTAAAAGAGGCACATTTAGTAGATAATATTGATGAAAAAAAAGAAGAATATATAAAAAAGGCAATTTCTCTTGAGCAGGAAAAGATAAAGACATTAAAAGAAATTCCATACTTAATTGAATTTTTCTTTAAAGAGCCAGAATATGAGAAGGAAAATTATGAAAAACTTATAAATCAGGAGACAAAAAAAATTCTTGGTGAAATTTTATTAATTTTAGAAAATATGGATAGTTTTAAAAAAGAAGATATTGAAACAAAAATCAGAAATTATTGTAAAGAAAAAGATATTAAAACATCAATGGTATTCCATCCATTAAGATTTTTAGTTAGTGGAAGAACAAAAGGTCCTGATTTATTTGGTATGATAGAACTTCTTGGTAAAGAAAAGACAATAGAAAGGATAAAAAAGGGGGTAATATGATTAAAAGGAGTAAAGTTGAAGAATTGAAAGAAAGGGCGTATGAATTATTAAAAAAAGCAGGTATTGTTATAACAGAACAAGAATATAAAAATATGGAAGTTGTTGATTGTGGACTTGGGATACCTGAAGAAATTGGAGTGCAGATAATTGTTTATGTTAATAATGAAAGATATTGTGCAAAAGAATTGATTTTATTACCAAGACAGACCTGTCCAGAACATAGACATCCTCCAATTTCATCAAAAAACCCAGGGAAACAAGAAACATTTAGATGTAGATATGGAGAAGTTTATTTATATGTTCCAGGAAATCCAGTAAAAAATCCAAAAGCAATATTAAAATCAAGAAAGGAATATTTTACATGTTGGAATGAGATAATTTTAAAACCAGGACAGCAGTATACAATACCACCAGATACATTACACTGGTTTCAGGCAGGAGATAATGGAGCAATAGTTAGTGAGTTTTCTTCTCAGAGTATAGATGAAACAGATATTTTTACTGACCCTGATATAAAAAGGATAACGGAGATAATAGATGATTAAATTTTATAATACATTAACAAAAAGAAAGGAAGAGTTTTCCCCAATTGAAGAAAAGATAGTAAAGTTATATACTTGTGGTCCAACTGTTTATGATTTAGCACATATTGGTAATTTTCGTGCCTATGTTTTTGAGGATTTACTTTATAGATACCTTGAATTTAGAGGTTATAAAGTTATAAGGGTTATGAATATTACAGATGTTGATGATAAGACAATAAATGGAGCAAAGAGTAAGGGAATTAGTTTAAGAGAGTATACTGATAGATATATAAAAATTTTTATTGAAGATATGGAGAGATTAAGATTAAAAAAACCTGACTATATGCCAAGAGCAACTGAACATATAAATGAAATGGTTGAGATTATAAAAAAACTGCTTAAAAAAGGGTATGCTTATTATAAAGATGGTTCAATTTATTTTAGTATTTCAAAATTTCCTTCCTATGGTAAATTATCAGGAATTGATTTATCTTCTATAAAAGTAGGAGCAAGAGTTGATAAAGATGAATATGAAAAAGAAGATGTTAAAGATTTTGTCTTATGGAAAAAAGTAAAGGAAGAAGAGGGAGTCTGGTGGGATACAGAAATAGGGAGAGGAAGACCTGGTTGGCATATAGAATGTTCAGCAATGAGTATGAAATATCTTGGAGAAAGTTTTGATATTCATACAGGAGGAGTTGACAATATCTTTCCTCATCATGAAAATGAAATTGCTCAAAGTGAAGCAGCAACAGGTAAAAAATTTGTAAATTATTGGCTTCATTGTGCACATCTTCTTGTTAATGGAGAAAAGATGTCAAAATCAAAAGGCAATTTTTATACTTTAAGGGATTTACTTAACAAAGGATATAATCCAATTGCAATAAGATATTTACTTTTATCCACACATTATAGAGACCCATTAAATTTTACAGAAAACTCATTAAAACAAGCAGAAAATACAGTTAAAAATTATAATGAATTTTATAGAGGTTTAAATATATGTGGATATGAAAAATATAATCCTGAAATAAAAAAAGAGATTGAAAAGGCAAAAGAAGGTTTTATAGAATATCTTGATGATGACTTAAACATTTCTCCTGCTCTTTCTTCTATATTCAGTTTGATAAAAAAAGTAAATATTTTCTTTTCAAAGGGTGAATTTGGAAGGGATAATGTAAAGGAAGTAAGGGAATTTATTGAAGATATTGATAAGGTATTATGTATAATTGAAAAAAAGGAAGAATCTCTATCAGAAGATATTCTTAATTTAATAAAAGAGAGAGAAAAAGCAAGAAAGGAGAAAGATTATAAAAAGGCAGATGAAATAAGAAATGTTTTAAAAGAAAAGGGGATAATGCTTGAAGATACTCCTTATGGAACAAGATGGAAAAAAAATTAATTTGTGATATTATAAACTTATGGAAAGGAAAATCATCTGTAAAGAAGAAATAGAAAAGATTTTAAAGGAGATATCTAAAAAAATTGAAAAAGAGATTGGCATTAAAGATACTGTGATTGTTGGTATAAAAAGAAGAGGAGCAATTCTTGCAGATAGAATCAATAAAAATTTTTCAAAAAAGATACCAGTTGGGTATCTTGATATAACATTTTATAGAGATGATTTTAGCAAAATAGGTGCTCATCCAGTTGTTGGGACAACTGAGATTTTATTTAATATAGATGATAAAAAAGTTATTCTTGTTGACGATGTTTTATATACAGGGAGAACAATAAGAGCAGCACTTGATGCTTTAATAGACCTTGGAAGACCTAAGTTTGTTAAACTTTTTGTACTTGTTGATAGAGGGCATAGAGAACTTCCAATCTCTCCTGATTTTGTTGGGAAAAAGGTAAATGTTAAAGAAAATGAAATGGTAGAGGTAAGATTAAAAGAAATAGATAAAAAGGATGAAGTTGTAGTTGTAAAAAAATGGAATGGAAAAGGAAAGACCTTATAGGGCTTGAATATTTAAGTAAAGAAGAAATTGAAGTTATTCTTCAAGTAGCAGATTCATTCAAAGATGTAAGTACTCGTTCTGTGAAAAAAGTTCCTGCTTTAAGAGGGAAAACTGTTGTTAATCTATTTTTTGAACCAAGTACAAGAACAAGGACATCATTTGAACTTGCAGCAAAAAGGTTAAGTGCAGATGTTTTAGGTTTTGATGTAAGTAGTTCATCTGTATCAAAAGGAGAGACAATAGTTGATACAGCAAAAAATATAGAAGCAATGAAAGTAGATTGTTTTATAGTTAGACATTCTATTTCAGGAGCACCTGAAATTATAAGTAAAAATGTCTCATCATCTGTTATAAATGCAGGAGATGGTTGTCATGAACATCCAACTCAAGCCCTTTTAGATTTATTTACAGTTAAGGAAAAATTTGGGAAGATTGAAGGGATAAAAATTTCTATAATAGGGGATATATTGCATAGTAGAGTTGCAAGGTCAAATATATGGGGATTTAAAAAACTTGGTGCAGAAGTAATTGTTTGTGGACCTCCTCCTTTAATTCCAAAAGATATTGAAAAAACAGGAGTAGAAGTTACATATGATATAGAAAAAGCAATAGAAAAGGCAGATATTATTTATCTTTTAAGACTGCAAAGAGAAAGGCAGAAAGAAAATTTTCTACCTTCTTTGAAAGAATATAGTTTTTTATATGGAATAGATGAAAAAAGATATGAAAAGATAAAATCAAAAGCGTTTCTTATGCATCCAGGGCCAATGAATAGAGGGATAGAGATTAAATCAGAGGTTGCAAATCAAGATAAATCGTTAATCCTTAATCAAGTTACAAATGGGATTGCTGTGAGAATGGCTGTTTTATATTTAGTAATTGGTAGAAAAATATGAGTGTAAAACTTTATCCATCTATATCTTATGAAGAGAGATTAAATGAAAAACAATTAAATATAATAAAAAATGGAGAAGGACCATGCCTTGTTCTTGCAGGAGCAGGAAGTGGGAAAACGAGAGTTTTGGTTTATAGGGTTTGTTACTTAATTGAAAAAGGTATACCTCCTTCAAATATTTTACTTTTAACCTTTACAAATAAAGCAGCGAAAGAAATGTTAAATAGAATTGAAAAAATATTAAATTTTTTCCCAAAGAGTCTAATTGGGGGGACTTTTCATCATGTTGGAAATTTATTTTTAAGAATATATGGTAAAGAAGTAAATTTAAATCCAGATTTTACTATTATTGATGAAGAAGATTCTGCTTTGATATTGAAGGAAATAATAGAAAAAATTAACAAAAAGGATAAATTCCCCCATCCTTCCAAAATAAAAGAGTTTATATCTTTGTCAATAAATAAATGTGAAAATTTAAGAGAAACTATAATAAGTTTTTTCCCTGAATATAGTAATTTAATTTCAGATGTTGAAAAAATTCAAAAAGAATATCAGAAGATAAAAAGGAGTTTAAATCAACTTGACTATGATGATTTACTTCTTTATTGGCTTAAAATTATGAGAAACCAGTCAACTGGAGATAAAATTTCTTCTCAATTTAGATATATACTTGTTGATGAATATCATGATACAAATAGACTTCAAGCAAAAATTTTATATCTTGTTGCAAAAAAACATAAAAATATAATGGTTGTTGGTGATGATGCACAGAGTATATATTCTTTCAGAGGAGCAACAATTTCAAATATAATTGAGTTTCCAAAGATTTATCCAGAAGCAAAAATATTTTATCTTGATATTAATTATAGAAGTACTCCTGAAATATTAAATTTTGCAAATAATGTAATTTCACATAATAAGGTTCAATTTCCAAAAAATCTTATAAGTGTAAGAAAAAATGGGATAAAGCCAGTTATTGTTAAATGTAGAAATATGAAAGAAGAAAGTATTTTTGTTTCACAGAGGATAAATAAATTACTTGAAATAGGGATAGAACCGCAGGAGATAGGTGTTTTATTTCGTTCAAGGTATCAGGCAGCAGAACTTGAAATAGAACTTTCCAAACTTAAAATCCCATATATTGTAAGAGGAGGCTTAAGATTTTTTGAACAGGCACATATAAAAGATGTTGTTGCATATTATAGAGTTTTACAAAATTTTAAAGATATACTCTCATGGAAAAGAATATTTAATTTATGTGAAGGGATAGGACAAAAGGGACAACAAAAAATTATAGATTTAATATTAAAGGAAGGCGAATTAGAAGGATTTAAGGAGAAAATAGATGAATTAAAGATAATAAAAAGGGGAAAAGATAGTTTAAAAGAGAATATAAATTTGATTGAAAAATTAAAAAATATATCAATTGTGGATGGGATTGACCTTATTTTAAATTCTGGATATGCAAAATATTTATCAAGAAAGTATAAAGATGATATTGAAAGATTACAAGATATAAAGAGTTTAAAAGAAATTGTCTCTCTTTATTCTAATATATCTGATTTTCTTTCAGAAGCATCTTTACAAGAATATTCAAAAGGAGAAAGTCCAAATGTAAAGAATGCAGTTATCCTTTCAACAATTCATCAGGCAAAAGGTCTTGAGTGGAGAATAGTTTTTATCATAGGTGTCTGTGATAATCATTTCCCACATCCTTATTCAAAAAATGATATATCTGCTATTGAAGAAGAAAGAAGGATTTTTTATGTTGGTATTACAAGAGCAAAAGAAGACCTTTATATTACATATTATTCTTATGACCATTATAGATATGCACCTATTAAAAAATCAATATTTATTGAGGAAATTTCTCCTGATTTATATGAAGAATGGGATTTAACATATTAAAAGATAAGGAGGATAAAAATGAAAAAAATATTAAAAATTTTTGTTGCTTTAATTATATTTTCTGGATGTGCTCCTACTATAAAACAACCACAGATTTCTAAAGAAGCGATAGAAGAAGAAAAAGAAAAACAGGAAGAAATTGTTCTTTTTACATATTTAGATAGACAAGAAAGATTATATAAAGTCGGACTTCCTTTATTAAAAGGTGCTTTAAATTATTATAATAGAAAACCATCTATTTCTTTTGGAATTATTGTTCATAGTTCAAAAAATTATAAGAAGGAGCAATTACCAATTGTAAGAAAAAGGTATATAGTTGAGGATATTCCTACAATTTTTTATTTACATCCTGATTTTGGCGGTTTTAAAAGTGGATTGAAGGTAAATGATAAGATAATTGAAATTGAAGGCAAAAACATAAAAGATTTAGATACATTTTCAAAAACAATTAATAATATTAAAGAGACAAAAGATGTAGTTGAATTTGTTATAGAAAGAGAAGGAGAGATTTTAAAATTTAATGTGCCATCTACAAAAATATGCCCTTTTTCTCTTCATTTAATTATAGATCCACAAGTAAGTGATACAATAAATTCATGGACAGATGGAGAAAGGATTTTTGTAACACCTGGATTATTGAGATTTTTACAAGAAGATAATGAACTTGCTCTTGTTCTATCACATGAAATTGCACATGCTGTTTTAGACCATGTTAAGAAAACCCTTGGTAATAGAATTATTGGCTCAATTTTTGATATTGCAATAACTATAACAACAGGAATAAGTACCCATGGAATTTTTGGGGATATAGGAGGTCTTATATATTCAAAAGAATTTGAGAAAGAAGCAGATTATCTTGGAACATATATAGCAGCAGTAAGTGGATATGACATTACAAATGCTGCAAATCTCTGGAGAAAAATGGCTGCTGAATATCCAGGCTCTACAAAAGAT
>JAMWCO010000067.1 GCA_023818785.1 Candidatus Omnitrophota bacterium | reverse complement strand
GATTGAGTTTTTCAGCAAATTTTTTAGCAATATGAATAGAAAGGTCTCCTCTTGAAACAAAACAAAGGTCATCTCCTCCAATAACTATTGGTCTAAAAGGAAAAGGTGGCTTTGTTATTTTTTTTTCATTAAGAACTTCTATAGATGCCTCAGCAAGACATTCTTTTGCTAATTTATCTATAGTTTTAGAAAAATTTCTTAGAATTTTACACTTTTCAGAAAAGTTTAAATTTTTGTGTTGTTTAAGAAGATTTTTTATTTTTTCACCAAATTTATTCCCATCTATAACCACTATACCAATAAAATTTCCATGCTTTTCATCAGTAATCTTATCAATCTCTTTTGGAAAAATATCTTCAGTTTGAAAATTATTACCAAATAAATTTTTTTTAAATTCATCTTTAAAATCTTGAAAAATATCACTTTTTCTTCCTTTTTCTCTTTTTTTAAAGCAAGATTCTCCGAGATATTCTTCATCTTGATAATTTATTGCAGGTTCTGTTCCACAAGATTGACATATTTTAAAATAAGGTAAAGAGAATGGTTGTATTTTATAGTCCTTTCCCAATTTTTTAGCACGAATTTCTTTCTCTCCTTTTTCTAACACTTTTTCTAATGGTTCAGAATTTGGATCAAATGAGAAAAAAATACAGGTGGCATCTGCAGAAACTGTAAGTTCTCTATATTTTTTTAATAAAGCATCAGAAATTTTATTTGCAATATCTTCTCTTTTTGCTAACAATTTAACATTTCCTCCACCACTATAAAGGACTTCATAATCAAGACCATTTTTTATACTATTGTCATTTAAGATATAATTTCCGTTTTCCACAGTGATATTCCCTTTTGTTGAAATGGCATGGATTACTTCATATACTTCCTTTTTGTTGAACTGGTCAATAAGAACGCTTCCACCTATGTTTTCTATTAGTTTTCCTGTTTTAAAAATATATTCTTGAATTCTATCTGCTTCAAAAATAAGAAGAAAAATTTCATCCTCCACATTTTTCTCCTTTTTAAATTTGGAATTTTGTTTTATTTTGTTCCTCTTCTTTCATATACCAATAAGAGTCAAAGTAGATTTTATAATTATTAAGAATTGGTTTAACTTTTTCATATTCATTATAAATATCTCTGAGAACATTTTCAACATTTTTTGTATCGTCATTTTTATAAACAGCAAGAACTCCAAAATGATATTCATTTATTTTTGATTTATTTTCTGGGTTTCTTAGATATATTATAGCACTAATTCCTTTATGCTTTTTAAAATGGGAAGGCTGACGTTTTTTAAAACAATATTGATTTAAAATGCTTAACCATAATCTTAAAAATTCTTTTTCTGAATTATCACAGGAAGGTGAATTTTGTAAAAATTTTTCAATGCATTCATCTATCTGTTTATCAAGTTTTTCCAATGTTTTCTCATCCTGACATCCATTATCGAAAAAATCTTTTGTCAAATTCATTAGTTCACTATAACATTCATTTTCATTTTTTAGAGAAGATAAATTAACCAGATTCCTATATTTCTTTTCATCTTCCTTTAATCTCTCAATAATTCTTTCATTTTGAATCTCCCTCATTTTAATATATTCATCACTTATTGTCCTTTCTTCTTGAACATCTGAAGCATCAATAACTCTAAATAATGCACCAATTAAATCATATTTTCCTCCTTGGAAATTTTCTACTGCTTTTGATAATGTTTCCTTTACTTCAATATCTGCTTTTTTAAAAGAAGAATCATTGTTGACAACAGGCATTTTTCCAATATGGTAAAGAGCAAGAAGACGAATGATTTCAATCAAATTATCATTGAAAATGCTACAATTTCTAAAAAAATTATTTTTTTCCTTTTTTAATAAATAATAGGTTAAAAAACTATGAAAATATCTAATAAAAGAAGGGAATCCTTCCAAATTCAATTTTTGGTTATTATATTCAAAATAATTTCCTGAATGTCCAATGTCGTGCAACCAGATAAGGGAAATAAAAACAAGTAGTTCATCATCATTGAAAAAATTTTCATTTTTTTCATTTATATAAGAGATGACCTGGGCAGCTAATTCCAAGTTACGCTGTGTATGACCTCTTGCATGCTCAACAGTTTCAGGAATAAGATCTCCAATCCATAAATGCTGCCAGTAATCAATTAATTTTCTAATACCATTTCTTTTTACTTTATCTTTTATTAAATCTGTAAGAAGATATCCTCTTCCATATTCGGAAATTTCACCACCTCTTTCTTCTTCATATATTTTTTGAATTGTCTTTCCAAACGGATTTAACTCAAATGTATTTTTTTCTGAATTAAAAACAAAAAGTCTTTTAAAAGTCCTTCCAACAAGATTTTCAATTTCTTCTTCACTTATTTTCAAATGAGGGATTGCCTTAAAATAACCTCTTAAATTCCTATATGTAAGAATGTCAAAACTAATAGGAAGTTTTGGTATAAACACAAGTTTTGGAGATAATTCAAAAAGATAAAATGACTGAACTCCTTCAAAAAGCATTCCTAAAATTGAAAGATGAGGAAGAATACCTTTATAACTGCCTGTTAAATTGAAAAAGATTTTATCTTTATATTGTGGTAAATATTTTTTTAAACAAGTTGTAGTTTCAATAATTAAATTGTCTAATCCCTCCTGACTAAATTTATCTCCCTCTTCTCCAATTAATTTCCCTATTATAATTATTTCTACATCTTTTACGTGTTGTGAAAAGGGGTCTTTTTCTTTAAAATACCTTGATAAAAAACAGGCACAGTAAATTCCCTCATCAGTATCAGAAGAAATTAAAATAATTTTATCTTTATTTTTTTCTGTCACTCCTTCATTTTTTTCGGATAAATTCTCATAATTTAAAAATCCAGGTGTCTTTAAATAAGAATAAAAAAGATATAAACTTGCTATTTCTGCTGAAAGAAAATCAGGATATGAAGAAATTTGACATTGTGGGTCTAAAGACACTCTTCGTTTTATTTGTTCTTCAAGATCAATTTTTTTCGAATACTCGTTGTAAAAAGTGTCTAAATTAGGGTTTTCAGATTTTTTAATCTCTTGTTCATTTATAACTTTTCTTTTATAATCTTTAACCCAAGCCAAAAGCTCTTGTTTTCCAACAGAAGTACATCCAATTTCAGCAGTTTTTGAAAGCAAAGAGGTACCAACTGAAATAAAAATTATTTTTCTATATTTTTTCTCTCCTCCCTCGCTCTGGAAATTGGACATATCTTTTCACCTCCTATCTTTATATAGTTTAAGAAGCAGATACAATTTGAGAACCTTTTTCTATTACTTTGCATCGTTGTCTATCATCAAGGTTACAGATAAGCACATTATAAAGTTCTCTACCCACAAATTTAAGATTTTTATTATTTGTTCGTGCGTCTTCAAGATATTTCTTCATATCTTCGGATGACTCTAAATACTTTTCCTTATCAACTGACCCTACCTTCTTCTTCTTTTTTATTTTATTCTCATTTTCTTTTTCTATTTGGATTGGTCTAGTCCATTCAAGGAGAATATGTCTTTCGCCTCCAATTTCATCTATCAAAGTTATAAATGCTCTATATCCATGCTTGCCAGAAGGGACAATTTCCCACTCGTCAATTTTGTAATCTTTAATTACTCCTGTTATTTCAACTTTTGTTGGAGACCATCTACAAGGAAATATAAAATACTTTCTAAGAAGAAGACCGATCAGAAAGAATGATAGTAAGAACACCCAGTAATTTATCTCTCTCCCTTGTTTTAAAAATTCAAGGAAACTTATATTTTTAGTTAATAGAGTATATATCATCGCTAAAAGATAAGAAAGACATGCTGTAACAAGCAAGAGTATAATTCTACCTAAAATTCCAGTAAATTTTCTAACATCTATTCCTGTACAAATTAATCTTTTGTGGGTCTCTAACCACATAGATTTAATACCACTAAATTTTTTATCTTCAAAATAGACTATAATAGGAATTATTTTATCTGGGGATGCTTGTGACACTGGTGGCCAGATTAAACAGTGTAAAGCCAAAATTTCTGTGCAAAATAATTGGCCTGGGATTGGCCTATTATTTTCATTAATCTCCAGACAAAAAAGCAAAAGTTTTTTTGTTTTTAAATTTTTTCTTCTTCCAAATGGTAAATCAATATCTTTTTCTTGAGGCTCGCTTACTAATATTATTCTTTTTGTTGTTTCTATTCCAGATACAAGTGGACTACATGCCCAACAGTGATGCTCTTTTTTTCTCATACAAGCATTACATACATATCTTCCACATGAAGCACACTGCCCCCGTTCATTAAAATCTGGATGAAAATAACATTTTTTGTCCATTATTCTTCTCCTTCAATATATCTTTTTTCGGATATCAGAAGTATCGTTTAGGTCAGCATATTCAAAAAATATACATGCTACTCCCTTTTTATCCATAACTTTTTGCCAGAAATCAAATTTAAGTCTTGGTGGAACACCAACAAAAAATATTTTAGAATTTTCTGGTAAAGAAATTGAATCGGCAAATTTTTCAATAGAAAAATCTGGATATGCTTGCTTGATAATGTTTACATTTATATTTTCTATAACCTTAGGAATGTTTATCCTCCCTTTTGGGTCATGTATTCCGTCTGTTATCAAAATAAAATCTACCTTTACCTTAACCTCTCCCTTTTTAATAGTAGAATACCTATTCTTAAGAATTTCTAATTGTTTTTCAACCTCATTTTTTGCAAGGTTAAAAAAATCACAGAAATCAGTTTTGAATGTATAACTTTTTTTGTCAGGTAAAATTGCATTTTCATTAATATGAGTATCCAGTTTTTCAGGAGTGCTACAACGAATTTTTTCTCTAAAACTTACCTCATCGCTAGCAATAGGTATAATAATGATTGTGTTAAGAGGAATGCCACGCAAACGCCCTTCTACTGTCTTTATAAGAAAATTTTCAATGCCACTTTTCTTTTTTGCTTCTACAATATTTTTAACCAATGCACAAATTCTTTCTCTTTCTTTTTCTTCATTAAAGCAATAGAGAGAATTACTCCAATCTATCCCAATGACAGTGATAGTGATTTGTGGTGTTTTTATTTGACACCCAGTTAGAAGGAAGAAAAATATGATAAATATTATCCAGCAAATTTTAACCCATTGTGCTTTTTTATATAAACTTATCATTTGTTTCCTCAACTGTATTTAGGCATAATCTGATTTTTCCAAATTCTAATCATTGCAAAAAATGCATATACTTCAAATGTAGTAAATATAATAGGAACAAATAAAGCTAATATAATGGATATTATCCCGCGTGTAAAAGGGCTACTTTCTACAATAAAAGAGTGTTCAGATATATATTTAAAAATTACTGTATATGCAAAATATACTTCTACCAAAATAGTACCAAGTGCAAAATAAGCCATTAAGTATTTAGACATCCCTTTCCTTTGAGGGTTAAAAATTAATTCAAAGAATTCAAATATTGGAAGTTGGTCTAATTTCATTCTTTCCAATTTATCCCAAATAGATAAGATGAAAAGAACAAGTGTTACTACAGGTATAAAAAGTGTAAACCATGCAGTTGTATCCAGATATAAAGGAGGAATTGGACCAATAAAAGGAAGAGAGGAAATAGTAAAATATTTCGTTGTAGGATCTGTTGGTTCAACAAAAGGTGATAACCCATGTGTACAAAAATTATACCAGAAGAACCCTTCTGCAAATAAGAGAGAAACTACTATTCCCAAAAGAATAAGTGATACAAAAAACCAGAATAATCTTCTAAAAGTTAACTTTAAATATTCCATTAAAACATCAAATATCCCAGGTTGTAATATTTTCCCCTTATAAACCAAGGTTGCTGGAGATAAACTCTGGAGGGTTGGGGTTGCTGATAAGGGAGTCAAAAAGTAAGTAAGATGTTGAACCATTTTGATTAACCAGAAGAAAAATAGGATAATAATTCTTGGAGAAAAAAAACGAATTAACAGAAAAATATGTCTTAACCTTATTGAAGAAAAATATCTTAATCCCAAAAACGAGATTAAGAAGGTAATCACAGGCGTTCGTAAAAATAAATCTCCAATTTTTGCAATCCAAAACGAAATTCTTCCTTCATTATAATCATCCTGAAGACACCACCCTACTTCAGGTAATCCATTAGGTATGGGAGGAGATTGCTTAACATTCTCTCTTGAACTAAATAGAAAATCAAGATAAGCAAAGAAATCTTTAACCCAAAATATAAACAATTGAAAAAATCCGAAAAGATTTACTTCTTTTTCTTCTTCCATATCGCTCCTTTATGTGGTGAACATACCCTTATAACTTCCTTGCCCTTCCATTCTTTCAAGTATTAAGTGACAAATACTTGTTTCAGGATATAATGCAATTGCCGCAATATTCAGATTTATAAGGTTTAAAAATAATTGTTGGCTTGGTAGCCCAGGATAAACAAATCCTGATGCTAATTCAACAAGCAAACCCATTCTGCTAAATCTTCCTCGCCCAACTATCCAACCACATATATCTTCTGGAAGACTTATTTTTTCTTTGGTATATCCTATAACCATTTCTCCTGGTAAAAGAAGAAGATAATCTCCTTGTCCAAGAATAATTTTATCACTTGTTGCGTCTGGACTTGTATCTTCGGATAACTTAGTAACCGGTTTTAATTTCTTGAAAATATGAAATACGTTTGATAAGTGAAGAGTAATACAACCACCTGAGTCAATTTGATTTTCCTGAAATGGTTCAATCTTAATTCTTTTTTCCCTGATTTCTTTCAGAATCACTTCCTTACTTAAGATACCCATTTACACCCCCTTTTTGAAATATTTTTTAATTTTTTTCTTCTCAAATTTTTCTCTTTTTATCTACATTTCACTCTCATTTTTTATTTTATTACTTTTTTTGTAATGTCAAATTCCAAATTCCTATATAATAAGATATAACACTTTTCAACACTTTCTCTTTTTGTCAAATTTATTTTTACCCATATTTTTTATCCGCTAACGATACGTTTTTGCATTCTCCTTTTCTCTTTTTCATTCTTTTACTATAACTTGCTCCATTATTTTTGTCAAATTTTCTTTTTTATTCTAAAAATTCAATAGGTGTAAGATATCCTAACATGCTTGCAAAATATTTCCAAAACTGGCTACCATTATCACTTCTGAACAATAAAACTCTCTTTATTTCTTAACTCTTTTATTCTGTTTTTCTTTGCTGCTAACTTTTTCTTGGCATACTTTTCTATCTTGTTTAAAATCCTTAATATTTCCTCAAAATTATAAAAAGTTCACTATCTTTCTCAACTTCTTCAGATAAAATTGTAGAAAATTTTACACAACTTTTAGAAAAAGCAAATTCAGTATATACTATCCATTCAAAACTTACATGGCATGATTGGCAAAGATTCTCTTTAAGACAAAAAACATTTATGAAACTT
>JAMWCO010000066.1 GCA_023818785.1 Candidatus Omnitrophota bacterium | reverse complement strand
TATGGATATTTTCTAAAAAATTTAATTGTTCAGAGGCAATCTTTTTAAAGAAAACATTAGAAAGAAAAAAGAGGATATTTAAAGATTTAACCATTAAGGAATTACCCGTATATCTTGCTTAAAGGATACTTTTTACTAACTTAGTTTTAAGAGTTCTTTAAGATTTTGGCTGGTGGAGGAAGGAATTTTTTTTAACAAATATCTACAGTTTTTGTAAAACAAAATTGTGAAAATTTTATAATTTTTAGATAGATTAAAAAATGATGATTGAATCACAAAACCATAAGCAAAAAAAACAAGACCAAAATCTATATTTTACAGGAAATTGGTTTATTGATGTAGGTATCCTTGGGTTTGTTAATTTAATGGAGAAAGTATATGGGTGGGATTTAGATACCCTACAAGAGAAAATTGCTAAAGAACCTGAAAAAGTTTATTATGGATATTTTCCGTTAGGATACTTAATGTATAATTCTAGAATTCGAACTGTAATAAATGAAATTAATGATATACGAACAGAACTAAAAAATGGTTTACAGATCAAATTAAGAGAAAGTCAAAAAAAATTAGATGGCTTGATCAATGAAAGGAAGAAAATCGAAACCACTAAAAAACCATCTGAACTAAAATCCCACGATAAAAAGATAGTAAAAGAAAAGGGAGAAATCGATCGGCTCAAAAACGAAATCGATATACGCGAAGAGGAAATATTTAAAAAAGAAACAAGTTTAAAAGACGAATTGAACCAATTTAGAAAAAATATAGAAAACAAGATTTCAAACATTACAAGCAATGTTGAAGGAAGCAAAAAAGATATTTCACCGCTTATTAATGAATTTGAGTTAAAATTGCCTAAAGATCATAGGAATTTTTTTATCTATAATTCTAAAAATTTTAAAAACAACTTATATAATTCATTCATCTACCTTTGGCATTTGCTAAAAGAAGATTACAAGGCCTTATACAACTTTACTTCTAAAATAAGTTCAAATAAAAAGAAAGAGGGTTTAACTTATGAAATTCGGCCAGACTCTACGATAAATCCCTTTTTGTATTCGCCTATAGAATTTCCAAACATAGGTTATACTAATTTACCAAAAGTTTCTGCTATTAATAATGCATTAAATCTTAGATATCCCTTGTACTTATTGCTTCTATCATTTGGAAATTCTTTTCAGTTTATCGGTGACAGGAACATAATGTTCTATACTAATTCATTAGAAGGTGCATATGTGATTAATAAAAAATTGGTTTTATATCAAGAACGAGAGATGAAAAAAAGAAGGACAGAGATGTTCCAAATAACTTGGCGGGCAATAATTGATACTCTTATTGAAAAAAAAGCGGATTTTTCTCTGGAGAATATGTACATAATAGAATTTAGCAGAATAGAAAATTTAAAACTAAAAGATGTTGAATTTATCGGTATTCCTAAACTTCAGGCATCAATATTGCTTGATGATATGATAAGAGGGGCCTTAAATAATAGAGTCCAATTTAGAAGCAAAAATTTTAAAAGGAATAGGAGTTGTTGGTTACTTGAAGAATTCATAAAAGGTAAACCTCTTTATCCTATAATTTTCAGTCATATAAAATTAGTTTTAAATGAGAATGAGAATGTAAATTGTAATTGGTATGCTTCTTTATATTCTTTAATCATAGATGCAAAGATTTTAGAGTTTAAATCAAGAAATAAAAAAGGAACTTTATTTTCTGAAGACTATTTTGATAATTATCAATCTTTAATTAAGGCGATAAAAGAAGATATAAAAATTACCTCGTACAGTGCAAGTCTGATTAATCAGATTTCAAAAAACCGCGAAGAAAAGAGTCGACTTGCACGAGAATTGTTAGATGCTTTAAAAGCAAAGGATAAAAACATATTTTTAAATATTCTATTAAAAAATATAAATGAGGAAAAAGAATTATGTGCCAATTTCCATTTAAATAACTGGATATTTGATAAAATTGTAAGTAATAATATAAGCTTTGAAATGTATGGGTTGATATTGGTTATGAATTTGTTGGAGGTGAGAAGATGAATGTAGATAAACAAGAAAATACGGTATATTGGCAAAAAGTAATTGGAAGCGAGTCTTTAAAAATTGACCTTAAAGAACTTAAAAGCGCAGCTTATGATGTGTTTATGGAGGAATCAGATAATTACAAGCAGAAATTAGTTTATAACTTATTAGAAACTGTAAGAAGTAAAGACCAGAATAGATTTTTTTATATCTTACTTAAAGCAATTAACAAACCAAAAGAGAATTTCAAAGAACTCTGGGGGAAGCTTAAAGAAAATTATGACGTGATGCCAGAGGAGGCATTTGTGAATTTTGCATATGCGATAATTATTGGGATAATGTCAACTTATAATAAAGGAGGTGAATAAAAATGAATAACGCAAATAACACTCAAACCTCATCACAGAATTCAAGAAAGTATATAGTAATGGATATAGTTTTTTATGGTAGTTCCTTAAATTATGATCAAGGCACGAGTAATTATCAGGAGTTGAAAAAAATTACAAAATGGGATGGAAGACAGTACACTTTAGTAAGCAGATATGCTTTAAGATACAGCTTACTAAAAACAGCAGAAGATTTAGGTTTGTGGAGAAATGCTCCGGGAACAATTTTGGAAAGAGCAGGAGAAGGCGAGAAAACTGTAATTCAACCTTCAATAAGATCACTGCTTTCAGGAGAGATATTAACATATCCTGAATTTGACTTTTTTGGTTATTTAATTACAGGAACTACACCCCAGAATAATAGAGAAGCACCTGTTAAAATAAGCCATGCAATTTCTATGACCCCTTATAACTATGATAGCCATTTTTCTGGAAATCTTGGATATGCAAAAAGGATGGTTGAAGCAGGCGTTGCAGAAAAAATGGATGCAAATTTGTTTACAGTTGAAGAGCATCAAACTTATTATATTTATACTATAGTAATAGATATTAATAGAATAGGAAGAAGTGAAATATATTTATATTATAAGGATAAAGATATAAAAAAAGAAAATAACATACTCGTCGAAGAAGCAAAAGATAAAAGTCGTAAGGAGATAAATATTGTTGAGGAAGTCAATTTTGAAGTTAATAAATTAGATAAACTATTTGTCATTGAATACTCATTAAAAGATTTAAATATACGACAAAAAAGAATTGATGATCTTATAAGAGCGGTTCTCAATTTAAATAGAAATATAAAAGCACGGAACGAAAGCCTTCGGCCAAAACTTCTTATTTTAGGGATATATAAAAATGCTCCATATAAAACATTAAAAGATAGAATTATATTAGCCAACGAGTTTGAAGAGATTTACGAAGAAATAGCTAAACCAGAAGATAAAGGAGTAAAAATCACGCGAAAAATTGTAAAATTAGAAAGACCAACATTCAAGATTTTAGGTGGGCTACCAGGAAACCCGCAACCACAAATATTAGAAAACGAAGAAACAATATTAGGAAATATTCAGGAGCAAAATAATAATCAGAATATTACTCAAGTGTATATTTATCACACACCGGAAATAAAAGTATATATCGAAAACTAGATATAAACCACATTAAAAAATAAAATCAAAATTGCTAGCTAAAGAAACAAGATTACTATGATAACTGAAAAAATCCTTTTTATAGAGCTCTTTCAACCCTTTGCACAATATAGAAATCCTTTTACTTTCTATTATGCCCAGAGCTACCCATTGCCTCCAAAATCTACAATTATTGGGATGCTTCAGAATGCTGTTGGGGATTGGTATGGAAATACAGAGAATAATTTAGAGAAATGGTGGAATTTAAAAGTTAGTGTGCATGGTGGATTTGAGAGCATATTCTGGAATTATCAGAGTTTGATAAAAGGGAAGCTTAATTTTGCAAAAAATGGTATTTGGATAAATAGACACGACAAGAATCCAGGAGGAAATATCTGGTTGCCAGTCTATGGAGAAGGTATAACTTCTCAAAGATCGCCGGTATATCAACAAGAACTTTTTAACGGACATTTATATATTTTCATAAAAGGAGAAGACAATCTTATTGAGAAAATAAAAGAGGCATTAGAGAAGCCACAAAAAGTTTTATATCTTGGAAGAAGCGAAGATATTATTTTTATAAGAAGGATAGAAGAAGTTAAAGCTGACAAATCAATTAATATTGAAGGAGATATAAAACTAACATATCCAACATATATTTTACGACAGGATTTTCCCATCAGAAAACAGAAATACCCTGTATATTCAATCCCGACGAAAGTTATCTTTGAAAACAATGGAGGCCAAGTGAAACATAAAGCAGAAATTACAAAAACAACAGAGAGAAAGCCAGAATTTAAAGCGGTTATTTACACAGGATACGATTATACTATTGTTTTGGAGGAGAACGAATCTATTTATGTTGAATTATATAATATTGAAAACAATAAAGAATTTAAAATCATAAATTCACAAGGGTGGTTATGATGAGTATAGCGGATATATTAAGAGCAAAATCTAAAGGGGAAGAAAATTACCTTTTAAAAGATCACTTAAAAGAAACTATATTACGAGCCATTCAACTTAGAAATTTTATAAATAATAATAGGTTTGCATTTAATAATAAATTTGATGATACGTTTTTTAAAAATTTGATTACCGCTTGCTTTTTGCATGATCTGGGCAAAATAAACTGGAATTTTCAGAAGAACCTTTTTGACAAGACTGAAAGGGAATATGATAAAGAGAATAGAAGATATAAAAATGAAGAATTTAATCAATTATATGAATTTTTTAAAAAATTATGGCATATTGATGTAAAAGACCATGAAGTAATTTCATTAATTTATTCTCTGATTTTTTTGGATAATGATGAATGGGACAAGAAAATTAGAACCACAGTTCTTTTACACCATTATAATGAATTCTATACAAATAGAGATAGCGCAAATATAAGATATGTCTTTGACGATTACCCCGATCTTAAAAAATATGTAGAATTTTTGATAGATAGCAAAGGAAATATTAGTGCTTTATTAACAGACCTACTTAATAATAACTTATTAAACAACATTGAAGATGAGTTTACAAAGAATGTTCTTGAAAATCTTAAAAATAAAATTAATTTTTGGAAAATTGAAGAATTCAATGAATGTATCTCTAAAGGGTATGGTCTTTCTGCTAAATTAAAGTTATTCAACATTCCTGATATAGAAGATGAAGCTTTTTATGAATTTTTTGTTTTCTTAGGTTGTTTAAGAAGATGTGATTATTCTGCGAGTGCTAATATAGAAATAGAGAATATCCAGAATTTAAGCGGTGTTTATGAAAACCTTGATGAGAAAATAAGAAACAAGGTTGGAGAAAACGAAGAAATTTGGCAAGAAAAGGTACTAAGAAATATACTGGAAAAAAATGATTCTAAAAATTTAGTTCTTATTGCACCAACTGGTTCAGGGAAAACAGAGTTTGCTTTGTTGTGGACAAAAAACAGAAACAAGAAACTAATCTACACTCTTCCATTAAGAGTTGCTTTAAATGATTTGTACTGGAGATTTTCTAATGGAAATGATGGATACTTTGAAAATAATTATGTAAGGATATTACATTCAACATCTTTCGTTGAGTATTTAAAAGAAGTAAGAGAAGGGAAAGATTTGAATGTCAATATGAAGCAAGTAACTGCGGAATTATTCTCTTCTCCTCTAATTTTAACTACACCGGATCAAGTTTTCTTGAGTAGCTTAAAGTATTATGGTTTTGATAAGCTTATAAGCATTTATCCGTTTTCTGCAATCGTGATAGATGAAATTCAGGCATATAATCCAGAGATGGCGGCTGTAATTATAAAAACATTGGAAATTATAAAAAGTCTCCTCGGAGATATACTTGTTATAACTGCCACTTTTCCACCATATTTTGAAAAATTTTTGAATAAAGATAAAGGTTTCGAAATAATAGATTTAAAGAACAATAACGAAAAAGATCAGATAAAAAACTACAATCTAAAGAGACATAAAATAGAGCTTATTAATCAATCTATTTTTGAATATAAAGAAGCTGAAAATAAAAATCCTGATTTTGATATTAATGAAGGAACTCTTAGAAAGATAAAACAGATAATTGAACAAAATGAATCCGAAAATATTCTTATCATTTTCAACAATGTTTTAAAGGCTATAAAATTATATAAAAAATTAGAAGAAACCGATAATGGACTAAAAATTAAAAAAGAAAATTTATATCTTCTTCACTCTCGGCTTTTGGAAAAAGAAAAAGATAAGCGGATAAGCGAGATAAAAGGAAAATTACTAGAAAAAATAAATAATAATGCAAGATTAATTCTTGTAGCAACTCAGATTGTAGAGGCATCTGTGGATATTGATTTTGATATTTTAATTACTGAAATATCCACCATTGACAGTCAAATCCAGAGGTGGGGGCGTATTTATAGAAATAGAGAAAATGATTATTCAATAAATATGCCAAATATATTTATTTTCACAGGTATTGATAAAGGCACTTCTGCTATATATGATAAAAGAATTATTAAAGAAACAATCGAAGTATTAAAAGAATATCAGAATCAACTATTGAATTATGAAAAAGAAAGGGAAATAATTGAAGATGTATTTAATAGTAAAATTGAAGAACAAAAACTTAAGGATGTTTTTGTTGAAGAGATTAAGAAAAATTTGGAATGGCTTAAATATTACTCAGCTGAGAAAAGAACCGAAGCCCAAAGGATATTCAGACAGATAGCAGGCATTCAAGTAGCGATACCTCAACTTATGAAAAAAGAAAAAAATAAGATAGCTGAATATCTTGCAGAAATAATTAATGATCCTGAAAATAAAAATCTACCTTGGGAAACAATTATTAAGAAAATAAAAGAAAAAGCAAATGAAGAAACAAACATATGGTCATTGAAAAAAATTTTATACGATTATTCTACAAGCATACCGATGTTTTATTTTGAAAAAATGCAAGGTATAATTTCCCACGAATTTAGAGAATTCTTTATTTTAAAAGAGATTTCTGAAGATAATATTGAAAAAATTATTAGATATGGAATTGATGGTATAAAAGACGATATAGATTCTAAAGAAATAGAAGAATTCTCAAATATTATTTAATTAATAATTAAAGTTTAATGGATGGAAATTTGTGATAAGAATGTCGGGAATGCTTATTAATGCTTACTTTATTTGCTCTCGCAAACTTTGGTTTTTTAGTAGACAGATCTCACCTGATCCGGAATGGGAGTTTTTAGAAATTGGAAGGCTAATCTCTGAAACTGCATTTCAAAGAGATAAAAAAGAACTTACTAGTGATGGAATGAAAATAGATGTCTTAAAGCGCAGAAATAAAGATATGGTTGTAGGTGAAATAAAGAAATCATCTAAAGGTTTGAAATCAGCAATTATGCAACTTGCCTTTTATCTTTATAACTTAAAAAAGAAAGGGCTTAATTTAAAAGGAGAG
>JAMWCO010000065.1 GCA_023818785.1 Candidatus Omnitrophota bacterium | reverse complement strand
TTTGTTCCTCAAATTCCTCATCAAATGATGATGAGATATCCCAAAAAGGGCGAATGGGTTTTAGATACATTTGTTGGAAGTGGAACAACCTTAATTAAGTGCAGAAGATTGGGCAGGAATGGATTAGGAATAGAATTGAATAAAGAGGTAGCACAGAAAGCAATTGAACTGATTGAAAAAGAAGAAAATAAAAGTAATGTAGCAAGTGAAGTAATTGTAGGAGATAGTAGGACAATCAATATAAAAGAAATTTTAGATAAATATGGAATAAAACAAGTTCAACTTCTTATCATGCATCCTCCTTATCATAATATTATTAAATTTTCAAAAGATGAAAGAGACCTTTCAAATGCAAAGAGTATTGAAGAATTTTTGAAGATGTTTGGTGAAGTAGTAAATAATGCAACTCCTTATTTAGAAAAAGGGCGATATTTGGTTTTAGTAATTGGAGATAAATATTCTAAAGGAGAATGGATACCTTTAGGTTTTTACTGTATGCAAGAGGTATTAAAAAGAGGATATTTATTAAAAAGTATAATTGTTAAAAATTTTGAAGAAACGAGAGGCAAAAGAAATCAAAAGGAACTTTGGCGATATAGGGCATTGGTTGGAGGATTTTATGTTTTTAAGCATGAGTATATAATGTTATTTAAGAAGGTGCAAACAACATGAGAACCCGTGTTTTTATAGTAAATGATGATACTTTTCCAAGTCACTTAAAATACTTATTTGCTGGCACTGGTGCAAAAGATAAAGACGAAGATGTCGCTCTATTATCAGACATAAAGAGAGTTAGACCAGGAGATTTTGTTCTTTTTTATATTGAAGCAACTGCTAAAGTAAAAGGCGGATTTTACGGCATTTTTAAAATTGCTAATCAAGTTCCTTTAGTATTTCATACACCTGGGCAAGAAGGTTTTCAGCCAAATTTAGGGAAAAAACTTATTTATAGAACATTAATTGAACCATATGAAGTATATTCAGAAGGTGTTCCAGAATGGGAAGTATTAGACAAACTTCCTGTATATGCAACTGAAATTCAATGGAGTTTAATCTATAGAAAATTAAAGGGGAAAAGAGGTTGTACTCCATTACTTCCTTGGGAAGCACAAAGATTGATAGATATGATAAGAAATAGAAATAGAGGGAGACTATTTTAACTATATTTGAAAAAATAAATTATTAAAATGGAGATACTTAAACTTGGAATTTTTCAATTGAAAGAATTATATAAAAAAAAGGAGGTTAAACCATCAGAAGTTGTATCATTGTTACTTGAAGAAATTTATAATAAAGATAAGGAAATTCATTCATATCTTTATATAAATGAGAAAGCAGTTGACCAAGCAAAAAAGATAGATGAGAAGATAGAAAAAGGAGAAGATTTGAAGGAACTTGAAGGAATACCAATCTCAATTAAAGACAATATATGCACAAAAGGGATACCAACAACATGTGCTTCAAAAATTCTTGAAAATTTTATTCCTCCTTATGATGCAACTGTTATTGAAAGGTTAAAAAATGCTGGTGCTATAATAATTGGGAAAACAAATATGGATGAGTTTGCTTTTGGTTCCTCAACAGAAAATTCTGCTTTTGGCCCAACAAAAAATCCTTATGATTTAAATAGAGTTCCTGGTGGTTCTTCTGGTGGTTCTGCTGCTTCAGTTGCTTGTAATTTGGCTTTCGCATCTTTGGGTTCAGATACAGGTGGTTCAATAAGACAGCCAAGTGCTTTCTGTGGAGTTGTTGGAATGAAACCAACTTATGGAAGGGTTTCAAGATATGGACTTATTGCTTTTGCTTCTTCTTTAGACCAGATAGGCCCAATAACGAAAAATGTGAAAGATAATGCATTACTATTAAAAATCATAAGTGGTAAGGATAAAATGGATTCTACAAGTGTTGATATTCAAGTGCCTGATTATGAATCCCTTTTAAATGAAGAATTTAAAAATTTTAAAATTGGGATACCTAAGGAATATTTTATTGAAGGAATAGATAAAGAGATTAAAGATAAGATTTTTGATATATTAAGTTTGTTAGAAGAAGAAAAAGTAATAATTGAAGAAATCTCTCTTCCTCATACATCTTATGGAATAGCAACATATTACATTATAGCAACAGCAGAAGCAAGTTCAAATCTTGCAAGATTTGATGGTGTAAAGTATGGATATAGAAGTAAAAATTATGAGAATTTAATGGAAATGTATATGAAAACAAGGGGAGAAGGATTTGGAGATGAAGTAAAAAGAAGAATTATCCTTGGGACATATGTTTTATCTTCTGGTTATTACCAGGCATATTATTTAAAAGGGCAAAAGGTTAGAACTTTGATAAAAAATGATTTTGAGAATGCTTTTAAAAAAGTTGATATTATAATAACTCCAACAACGCCTGAACTCCCATTTAAAATAGGAGAAAAAAAGGATGAGCCTTTAAAGATGTATCTTTCAGATATTTTTACAGTTAATGTAAATCTTTCAGGGCTTCCTGGATTAAATTTACCGATTGGTTTTTCTTCTTCAAATCTTCCTATTGGACTTCAGATTATAAGTTGGTATTTCAAAGAGGAAAATATTTTAAAACTTGCATTGTTAATTGAAAATAAGTTAAAAAGGAGTTAAAATGAATAAATTTTTTACAAAAAGGAGTTTTATTTTTGGTATTTTGCTTTCAATTTTAATCGCTTATATTGACCATTATTCTACAGATGTTGTTCATGCTTCATATATGGCCATTGACCATATGCCATGTGGTGCAATTTTTGTATTTTTTATATTGGTATTTCTTGTAAATACTATATTAAAAAGGATAAATAAAAAAATTGCTTTCCTTCCAGGAGAATTGCTTGTTATTTACTCTATGATGCTTGTTTCTTCTTCTGTAACTGAAATGGGATTTGGAAGCCAGATTTTACCAATAATATCAGCACCTACTTATTATTCAACTCCTGAAAATCAATGGGACCAATTAATAATTCCTTATATAAAAAAGTTTTTAATTGTTACTGATGAAAAAGCAGTTAAATATTTTTATGAAGGATTACCCAAGGGTATGTCAATTCCATGGAAAGTATGGATTCTACCTTTATTATTTTGGTTACCATTCATTTTTACTCTTTATTTTGTTATGATTTGTATTGCTTCAATTCTTAGAAAACAGTGGGTTGAAAGAGAAAGACTTGTTTATCCTTTAACTGTTCTACCAAGGGAAATGGTTGAAGAAGGTAAAGGGCTTTTACCTAAATTTTTTAAAAATCCATTAATGTGGTTTGGATTTTTTATTGCTTTTATAGTAGGGACAACAGTTGCTTTAAACTTTTATTTCCCTGTATTCCCTAAAATTCAACTTGTAAAAGGTATACCAATATTTAGAAGAACTTTAAGTCTTACATTTAGGGTCAGTTTTCCTGTAATTGGCTTTGTTTATTTTGTTAATCTTGATGTGGCTTTTTCTCTATGGTTTTTCAATCTTCTTTTTAAGATTATAAAAGGAATATTTAATATTTCTGGAATTGTAAGTACTGAAAATGTTGGGATTTATGGATGTTCAGGAGAAGCAATTTTTGCTCATCTTGGAATGGGAGCAATGATTATGATGGTTGGATATAGTTTATTTTTATGGAGGCATCACTTAAAGGATGTTTTTAATGGTGCAATAGGTAAAAAAGTAGATGATAGTGATGAAATTTTATCATATAAAACTTCTTTCTGGGGAATTGTTTTTGGTTCTTTATTTATGATTGGTTGGTTAATTATTTCAGGAATGAACTGGTATATTGCTTTATTATTTTTAATTTTTGCTTTTATAATATGGATAACTTTAACAAGAATTGTATGTGAAGGTGGAATTCCTACACTTGTTGCTACAACAATTGCATCAAGTCAAATTGTTTCAATGTTTGGTTCAAAAAATTTAAATCCATTTACAATTCTTGCACTTGCTTTAACATATATTTATGCTGCTGATTTAAGAACTTTCCCGCTTTCTTCTTCTTCAATGAGTTTAAAAATAATAGAAAAATCAGAATCTAAAAGAAGGGTATTTTTCTGGGCTATATTTTTGGCTTTAGTTGTTAATATAATTGCTACTTTGATTTTACAATTAAAACTTGCTTACAAATATGGTGGAATAAATTTAACTAATTGGTATTTTGTTGGTGGTCCACAAGCACCTTATAAATATTCTGTTGATATTATAAAAAATCCTACAACTTCAAATAAAATAGGTTGGATATGTAGAACAATTGGATTTTTTACTATGGGTATTTTAATTTTTGCAAGACAAAACCTTTTATGGTGGCCATTACATCCGATAGGCTTTTTAGTGGGACCAGTTTGGCTTATGGACCAATTATGGTTTTCAATTTTTATTGTTTGGCTTATTAAAAAATTAATTCTAAAATATGGAGGAGTTAAAATTTATGATAAGTTCAAATACTTCTTTCTTGGACTTCCACTTGGACTTTATACATGTGCAGGTATATGGTTTATAATTGATTTATTTACAGGTAGACAAGGGAATCAGATATTCTGGATTTAAAAGTGAAAATTGAATTAAAAAAAATTTTAAATATTGAAAAGGTTAAAGAAAACTTTAAAAGATATAGTTCATCAAGGATTTTAGTTATTGGTGATATTATTCTTGACCATTTTATTTTTGGTGATGTTGAAAGGATATCTCCTGAAGCACCAGTTCCAGTAATAGAGGTTAAAAAAGAGTATTTTACTCTTGGTGGTGCTGGAAATGTTACCTTAAATATAAAAAATATGAATGGAAATGTTTTTTTAGTTTCATCTATTGGAAAAGATGGAAATGGAAAAATTTTGAAAGAATTGATAGAAAAAGAAAAAATAGAATATTTTTTAATTGAAAGAGATATCCCTACAATTATAAAAACAAGAGTTATTGCAAGAACTCAACAAATTGTAAGAATTGATAAGGAAGAGATTAAAAATTTAAATAAAAAAGAGATTAAAAATTTAAAAGAGATAATTTCTGAAAAAGTTAAAGAAATTGAATCTATAGTTGTTTCTGATTATGGCAAAGGTTTTATTTCTAAGGAAATTATGTATTTTTTAAAAAAATTTAATAAAAGGGTTATTGTTGACCCAAAACCAGAACATTTTCCATTTTATAAAAATGTTTTCTGTATAACACCAAATAAAATAGAAGCACATCTTGGAATAGGTAAAATCAAAATAAAGAATTTTAATGATATAATTAGGGTTGGAGAAGAGATTATTAAAAAATTGAAATGTGAAAATCTATTAATAACACTTGGGAAAGATGGTATGGTTCTTTATCAGAATAATAAGAATATCTATCATATACCGAGTGTTGCAAAGGATGTATATGATGTAACAGGAGCAGGTGATACTGTTTGTGGGATTTTTTCACTTTGTCTTTCTGTAAATAATGATGTTCTTATAAGTGCTTTAATATCAAATTTTGCAGCAGGAATTGTTGTTGGGAAAATTGGAACTGCAACAACTAATCAAAAAGAATTTATTGATTTTTTTGAAAAAAATTATGAAAATTTTTATATTGAAAGAATAAAATGAAAGAAAAAATTATATGTATTATCCCAGCAAGATATGATTCAGAAAGATTACCAGGAAAGGTTCTTTATGAGATAAATGGTAAAACTATTCTTCAAAGAGTTTATGAAAGAGCAAAATTATGTAAAAAATATTTTTCAGATATAATTGTTGCAACAGATGATGAAAGAATAGAAATAGAATGTAAAAAATTTGGAGCAAAATCTATTATTACTTCTCGGTATTGTAAAAGTGGAAGTGATAGAGTTGCAGAAGTTGTAAAAAATATTGATTGTGATATAGTTGTAAATTTACAATGTGATGAACCGTTTATTCCAAAAGAAGCAATAGAAAAACCGATCATTGAAATATTGAAAAATAAAAATGATTATGTTGTCACATCATTAACAAAGATAAGGAAAAAAGAAGAAATTTATGATGAAAATGTTGTAAAAACAGTAATAGATAAAAATAAATATGCTTTATACTTTTCTCGCTCTTTAATACCATATCCAAGAATATATTTCTCTGATAAAAATTTAAGCAAAAATAAAAAAGTTGTTTTTTATAAACATATAGGAATTTATGTTTTTAGAAAAAATTTTCTTTTAAAATTTTCATCTTTACCATGTTCTTTTCTTGAAAAAATTGAAAAACTTGAACAGTTGAGAATTATTGAAAATGGATATAAAATAAAAGTTGTTATAGTAAAAAGTGATTCGCCAAGTGTTGATACATTAGAAGATATTAAAAAAATTTTAAAGATATGAAAAAATTTATTTTTATAACTGGTGGTGTTGTTTCATCTCTTGGGAAAGGAATTGCATCTGCTTCTATAGGTACTTTACTTGAATCGCATGGTTATAAGGTTACATTTTTGAAATTTGACCCATATATAAATGTTGACCCTGGGACAATGAATCCTTTTCAACATGGAGAGGTATATGTAACTGAAGATGGTGCAGAAACAGACCTTGACCTTGGCCATTATGAAAGATTTACAAATGCAAAAATGACACATAATAACAATGCAACAAGTGGTCAGATATATTTTTCTGTTATCCAAAAAGAAAGGAAAGGAGATTATCTTGGAAAGACTGTTCAAGTTGTTCCCCATATAACAAATGAGATAAAGGAAAGGATTTTTTCACTTAAAAATAAAGGAGATATAATTATAACTGAAATTGGAGGGACTGTTGGAGATATTGAAAGTCTACCATTTCTTGAGGCAATTAGGCAGATACAAGTAACTTTACCAGAAGACCAAACATTACATATCCATTTAACTCTTGTTCCTTATATAAAAGCAGCAGATGAAATAAAAACAAAACCAACTCAGCATAGTGTAGGAAGATTAAGAGAAATAGGGATACAGCCAAAAATTTTATTATGTAGAACAGAAAAACCATTAAATGAAGAGATAAAAGAAAAGATTGCACTTTTTTGTAATGTAAAAAAAGAAGCAGTGATAGAAGCAATTGATACCAATTTAATTTATGAAATACCATTAATTTTTTCAAAACAGAAACTTGATTTGATTATTTTAAAATATTTAAATTTAAAAAGAAGAATTAGAAATGATTTGGATAAATGGGAAAAAATAGTTTACATACTTAAAAATCCTGAAAAACAGGTAAAAATTGGTGTTTTAGGAAAATATATAAAATTGCAAGATTCTTACAAATCAATATATGAGGCAGTTACTCATGGTGGGATTGCAAATAAATGTAAAGTTATTTTTGAAAAAATTGATTCTGAATTGGTTGAGAAAGAAGGTCCAGAGAAATATTTTAAAGATGTTAGTGGAGTTATTGTTCCTGGTGGTTTTGGAGTGAGAGGGATTGAAGGGATAATAGAAGGTATAAGATATTCAAGAGAAAATAAAATTCCACTTTTTGGAATATGTCTTGGTATGCAATGTGCAGTAATTGAATTTGCAAGAAA
>JAMWCO010000064.1 GCA_023818785.1 Candidatus Omnitrophota bacterium | reverse complement strand
TAAGATTGACAGTTCTTTATTAGAAATAATAAATGAAGGAATTAAAGAAAATAGCTTCCTTGGCAATTATTCAACAGTGAAAAATTATAGAAATACATATTGGCTGCCTGAATTATTTGAACATGAACCATTGAGTATCTGGAAAGTTAAGGGGAAAAGCATAAGAGAAAAAGCATATGAGTTATTTAAAAGAAAAATTAAAGAGTATAATTATGAACTTGAGGCAACAAAAAGAATAGAGATTGAAAAAATTTACGATTATGCGAAGAATGAATATTGAGGGTCGACCTTAGTAAAATCAGATTATTCTTACTTGTTCCCTTTTCTCCTTAATTTTATCAAACATCATCTACATTTAATCAATTTTAAGTATTCATGTTTTAGATTAACTTATAGGCGTAAAACAACAATATCCAATCTTATCACATTCTTTTTTTACTTCTTCCCATTCCTCATCAGTTAATACTTCAAGAGCAATTTGATAAAGAATATTATCTTCTTTAAAGATATGGCTGTTAAGTTGGCTGATTAAATATGTTCCTAATTCTATAACTTTACTTTTAAACTCATCAAAACTATATTTATCTACGTTATGAGCAATTTTATAAAGTTCTTGTTTGCATTTTTTAAATTCAATATGGTCCATCTTCATTATGTTTGGTGGTTCAACTATATTATGTTTTTCTAATTTTGGAAATAGGACATCTTCTTCTCTTTGATGATGGCTTTCTGCTTCTACTAAATTTTTGGTAATATCTTTCAATTTCTCAAGGTCTTCTTTAATACTCTCAAAATTATTTTTTTCTTTAAGTCGTGATATCAGGATACTTAACTGCTCCAGATTATTACCAATTATTTTATGTTCTTCCATAAAAGTGTGTACAGGATGCGGCGGTTGAACTTCAATTCTTTTAGAAACTAAAGTATCCTTCAAAATTTCAAGGTGAATATCGCATAAACTTCTTCTAATTTCTTCATGGGAAAACCCTTCTCTTATTAACTCCTGTTCAACAATCCCTAATGTTTTAGCATCAATAGATTGAAGAAAATCTTTTGCCTTTTTCTTTGTTTCTTCTGATACTTTACCATCTTTTAACTCTTTCAGCAAATTTTTTAGGCCCTGTTTTTTTGTATCAATCTTTTTTATATTTAGAATCCATTCATCAGGACCTTGTTTTTCATATTCAATTTCAAATTTATCCTGTGCTTTCAACAAATAAACCAAAGGTATAGGATTAAATTCAATAACAATTCTTAAAATTTCATTATCTTTGAGTTGTTCAATACTTGAAAAAATTAAATTTTCTCGTTGACTATGCTCCAATCCTTTAAGATTAACTGTTTTTGTTTTCATAGTTCACCCTTTATAAGTTCAACTATATTCCTTAATTTTCTTGGCCCTATTCTAACATATCTTGCTTTAATTTCCATCTTTATACCCTTTTATTTCTTTTCTCTTGCCCTTTCTGTATGCGCTCCATAACTCCTAAAAGTCCTTGTAGGTGCAAATTCTCCAAGACGGTGTCTAACCTATTTTAACAGGAAAAAGTTATTGTGTCAAGAAAAGTGCAAATTCTCCAAGACGATGTCCAACCATATTCTCAGTTACATAAAATGAAGCAATTGAACAAGGAAGTTTTCTTGCTCATCCTACCACAGTAAAAAACTATAGAAAAATATATTGGATTCCAGAATTATTTGAACATGAAATTTTAAGTGTTTGGAACAATATGGGTAAAAAAACTGTTAGAGAAAAATCATATGAGTTAATAAAAGAATATAAATTTGAATTAGCAAAAAAACGGAAATAGAGAGGATTTACAAATGTGAAATTGATAACTTAAGTTCTAAGTAAATTTTTTAATCTTTTACCATCAAAGGATAACTTGGAAGATTAGATTTTTTTGACAATTTTAAATAAGTATTATAAGATGCCAAAAGGGATGAAGAGATTATTTTTTTATTTTGTTCTTTTTTTCTTATTTTCTGAATCTTCATCTTTTTTTATAAGAGAGAAGGAATTAATAATAAATCCTTATGAAGATATAAACTGGGAAAAAATAAAAAGATATAAAGCAAATCTCCATACACATACAAATCAAAGTGATGGAAAACTAAAACCAGAAGAAGTTATTTCTCTTTACAAAAATAAAAACTATTCAATTCTCTCCATTACAGACCATAACAAATGTGTATATATTTATGAAAAAGAAATATTTTTAATTCCTGGTATAGAAATAGGGGAAAATCAACATCATATTTTGGGTTATTTTAAATTTCAAATACCTAAAAATATAGAAAATACAAATGAGGAAACAATTATTGAAAATATATCAGGTATCTCTATTTTTGCTCATCCTGGAAGGTATAAAAAAGAGGTTGAATGGTATGTTGATTTATTTAAAAAATATCCGAATTTGGTAGGGATAGAAGTTTTAAATCCTTCTGTTCAGGTAAAATTTGGGAAGATTTATGGAGATACAGATATATGGGATGAGATACTAAAAAGAACAATGCCTGAAAAACCTATTTGGGGATTTGGCAATGATGATTTTCATAACTTGGAGCATTTTTCTATAAATTGGATTGAATTTTTGTTATATAGATTAGATGAGGTGGAAGTTAAAAAAGCAATTAAAAATGGGAAATTTTATATATGTTCTGCAATAAAAGGTTATGATATGCCTTTTATAAAAAAGATTATTTTTAATAAGAAAAAAGGTGAAATTAAATTAGAATGTGATAATTACAAAGAAATTAGATGGATATCAGATGGAGAAGTTGTTGGACATAGGGAAAAAATAAATTATAAAGAAAATCCAGATGTTAAAAAATATTTAAGAGTTGAAATTTATGGTAAAGAGGGATATATTTATTTAAATCCTTTTGGTATAAATGAGATAATTAGTCATTGAAAATATTTAATTATCTTTACAACTTTCAACAAAAGCAACAATATTTTCAATAGGGACTTCTGGTTCAAGAATATGTGTTGGGGATAAGATTAAAGCACCATCATATCCAATCCTTTCTTTCCTTTCTTTTACAACTCTTTTAACTTCATCAACTGTCCCAAAAGGCATAGTTCTTTGTGTTCCTATTGTTCCATCAAAAACAATATATTTACCATATTCTTTTTTTATTTTATAAATATCCATACATTCTGGTTGAACAGGATTTAAAATATTTACCCCTATGTCAATTAACTCTCCTATTATTTCTTCAATATTCCCATCACTATGATACCATATTTGAATATCTGACTTTATACTTTTTGCTTTTTCATAGACCTTTTTCCATCTTGATTTTATAAATTTTCTCCACATATTTAAAGAAAACATAAGTGCTTTTTGATTTGCTACATCATCTCCAGTTATTATCATATCAACTCCTGCTTTTGCAGCAAGTTCTGCAATTTTAATATTTCTTTCTGTAAATCTATCAAGTATATATTCACACCAAGAAGGGTTTTCAATCATATCCATTAAAAACTCTTGATATCCACGAACTTGCCATGAACTTTCATACATATGGCCAATAAAACAGCAAGTTACTTTACCTTCTTTATGTGCATTTTCTACTTTTTCTTTCATGCCTGTTGGATATAAATTTTCACTCTCTGGAAATGGGAATTCTTCAATATCTTTTAATGATTTTGCATTTCTTAAAGGGCTTATATATCCTGTAAAATGATAATATTTTGCCGGGATTTCAAGAACTCCAAGCCAATTTATAAAAGAACCTTCTGGTATTTCTATATCTTTGTAATATTTTGAAAAATCAATTTCTTTCTTTTCTTCTTCTGGTTGAACACTTACAGGGTTAAAAAAACCAAAAAAATCAGAGATGTTTACTTCTTTTATATTAAATTTTTCACATATTCTTTTTTGTAAATCAGGAGTAAAACTTGCTTTATAAAGAAATTTGTTATGCGGTTGATGATTAATTGTCATCTTAAATATTTCAATTTGGCTCATTTTTGTCCTTTTTTAAACTCTCTCCAGAAATTTTCATAATCATTCCACCAGCCACTTTTTTCCCACTGACTTTTATAAGAAATATTTTTGGGTTATCTCTGATTTTAGCCACCAAATTTTCTATTTCATAATATTTTAAGATGTTCCCATGATTGACTAATCTGTGTAAATATCCCTTTGCCACTATTTCCATATAACCTTGCCAGGTCTCGGAACAGATTATCATTTCTTTTCTTTACCTTTACCATAGCCATATTTTACCATCTCTAACTGAGTATTTTCAAAGATAACTCTTTTTATTTATAAACAAACCATAAAAGTAAAGTTGCTCCTAAAACTGAAATTATACTAAAAGGAAACCCAATCTTTACAAAATCAAAAAAATTAACTTTATAACCATTTTTTCTAAGTATCCCAACACTTATAACATTACAACTTGCGCCAATAGGGGTTATATTCCCACCAACACATGTGCCGATTAAAAGACCAAAAAGAAAAATATAAGGATTTGTATTTAAATTACTACATAGAATTTTTACTCCTGAAATCATAGCCATAGTATAAGGGATATTATCAACAAAAGCAGAAATAAAAACACTTATCCATACAATCATTAAAAATATTTTAAATTCACTTTCCCCTGTTTTCAATAAGAAGTTTGCAATATCTTTAATAAACCCAACTTTTTTTAAAGAACCAATAAGTATGAAAATTCCAATAAGTAAAAAGAAACTTTCCCAATCAATCTCTTTCATATTTATTTTTTCTCTTTTTTTAATAAACAACCATAATATACCAAAAAAAGCATAAGTAAGGCAAATAACAGCAGGAAAGTATGAAAACCTATCCTGAAAAAAAGAACTTATAGCAAGTGAAGTTATTGTTAAAATCAGTAAAAATGTTGGCAAATATGAGTTTATTTTATGTTTTTCTTCATATTGGTAATGTATATCTTTTTCTTTTCTAAAAAATAAATATAAAACAAAAAAACTTAATATTGCTCCAAATTGAACAAAGAAAAATATGCCTGGTTTGCCTGAATTTTGTCCAAGTTTATAACCTGGCATATAAAAAAAATCATTAAAATTTAAATTTGATTCCATAGCAAGAATTATACTTGGACTGTCTCCAATCATAGTGGCACACCCTTGTAAATTTGAACTTATTGCCATACCAACAAAAAGAGGGATTGGATTAATTTTATATTTCTTTGTAAATTCAAGAGCAATAGGTCCCATAATCATAATTGTAGCAACATTTTCAACAAAAGCAGAAATAATACTTGTAATCATACATATAAGTAAAAAAATAATTCCAGTTGAATATTTTCTTTCAACAATTTTATCAACTATATGAGAAGGAAGACCTGAATATGCAAATAAATAAGAGAGAATACTTGTTCCAAGAAAAATACCAAGCACATTATAATTTATAAAATTTAAAATCTCCCAAAATTCAATTATTCTAAAAATTAAAAATAAAAAAATAGCAGAAAAGACAAAATATAATGATTTCTCTCTTTTTAAAACAATACCAACATATGCAATAAAAAAAATAATAAGTGTAAAGATTTTCATTTTATACAATTATATCATATTTTTAACTTCGGAGGACGGTCCTCCGGAAAAGGGGTTATTTGACAATGAAGAATAAATAATTATAAAATAAAAATATGGAAATAAATAGAATTGGGCTTTCTGCACATAGTTTAAATATTTTTATTGAATGTCCAAGATGTTTTTATTTATATATTAAAGAAGGAATTTCAAGACCAAGGGGACCGATGCCTTCAATTGCGACAGGTATTGATTCTTTAATAAAGGAATATTTTAACTCTTTTAGAAAAAAAGGAGAATTACCTCCATTTCTTAAAGGGAAGGTTGAAGGTAAACTTATATTAAATTTGAAAAAAACATATTATTATGATATTGAAGAAAATTATTACTTATGGGGACACCTTGATGAAATTATTCAACTTCCAAATGGTTTATATATTCCTGTTGACCATAAAACAAGAGGAAGTTCTCTTGGAAATAATAAAGAACCTCATGAAGCATATAAATTTCAAATTGGGATATATTCTCTTCTTCTAAAAAAAGAAAATAATGGAAAAGAAGTTGATTTTGGATATCTCATTTATTATTATCCTGAAAAAGCATTGATTGACTTTAATGCAGATCAAATAAAAAATATAATAAATTTTAACTTTGATGTTAAACAAGTAAAAATTGACATAAATAAAATAAAAGAAGTGATAAAAGATGCTATAAAATGTCTAAAAATAGATAAAATCCCTGAAATTGGCAAAAATTGTGAATATTGCAAATGGATTGATAAAACAAAAGTATATTATATAGAAAGTAAAAATTGGATTGAAAAAATAGATACATCTAACCAAACATTAGTTAAATTAAATGAGGAGAACAAAAAGGAAGAAATAGAATTTAAAAATGGCAAATTATTTTAATTGACAATTTTTATTATTTTTTGATAGACCTGTAGAAACTATAAATAAAAATTCCAAATATCGCAATCCATGAAATAATAAGCATAAACCATCCACTAACTTTCAAACTTTTCTCCTTTTTTATCCCAAGAGATTTTAACAAGAATACATAAAGTAAGAAAAAGTAAAAAGAGGATAAATCTTGTCATAATAATATAAGGCAAATTTTCCTTTGGAATATTTTTTAAAAGTAAAGTTGGAACTGCATACTGAATTGTCCATAAGAGTAAAATAGAGATTAGGAATAATGGAGTTACATATTTTATAATAAATTTATAAATATTTGGTAGTTTTATATCTGAGCCAGAATGCATTTCTTCCCATGCATTTTCCATACCAAAGACCCATGCAAAAAGGATTGTTTCTACTGTTGCAAATAAAACAAGAGAAAATGTTCCACCCCAGAAATCAAGTTCATCAACAACTCCTTTTGAAAGAAAAAGAATAGATAAATTTGATAGTAAAAAACATAAAATTCCAAAAATCAAAATACTTCTATTTCTATTTAAATTGAATTCATCCTCTAAAAATGCAATTGCTGGTTGACAGAGTGAAATTGAAGATGTAAGTCCTGCAAGAAAAAGCAAAAAGAACCAAAGAATTTCAAAAATTTTACCAAAAGGAATTGATTTTAAGATTAAAGGCATTGTAACAAAACCAAGGTCAAAAGCACCTTGATTCGCAACCTCTTTTATTCCAACGGGTCCAAAAAATACAAAAGCAGCAGGAATAATTATACTTCCACCAAGTATAACTTCTGCAAACTCATTTGCACTTGCACTTGTTAATCCAGAAAGTAAAACATCATCATCTTTACTTAAATAACTTGCATAAGTAAGAATAACGCCAATCCCTACACTTAATGTAAAAAAAATCTGACCAGCTGCTGAAATCCATACTTTAGCATCTTTTAAAGAAGAAAAATCAGGATTCCATAAAAAGCCAAGTCCATTTAAAGGGCTCCATAATGGATTTTCTGGGTTTTTTAATGTTAAAACTCTTACAACTAAAATTAAAGCAAAAAGAAATAAAGTAGGCATTGCTATTTTACAGACCTTTTCTATTCCCCCTTTTATTCCTAAATAAACTATAATTAAGTTAATGGAAA
>JAMWCO010000063.1 GCA_023818785.1 Candidatus Omnitrophota bacterium | reverse complement strand
AACACCAAATCTAATGAAAATAAGTCCTATCCCTACAATAAATGAAGCAATAGCATCTAATCTATGATGCCATCCATCAGCAATTAAAATATCTGAATTTATTTTTTTACCAAGATAAAATGAAAACCTTGTCATCCATTCTTTAAAAATAGCAGAAAAAAACATAAAAATGATTATAAAAATACTTGGTTTAATTTTAAGAGGACTTTTAATTCTTGTAATTGAAATTTTAGTAAAGTCAATAGATGCAAATAAGAGTAAAAATGCTATTATTAATGTCGCTATTTGTTCAATCCTTCCATGTCCAAATGGATGTTTTTCATCAGGAGGCTTTTTACTTAATTTAAATCCACCAATTACTAAAATTGAAGTTAAAATGTCTGAAAGGGAATGAAATGCTTCTGTAATTATTGAAATGCTTTTTGTCAGAATTCCAGCCAAAAACTTTACTATAAAAAGAAAAAGATTTCCTAGAATACTTACCCAACCTTCAAGATATCCATAAAATTCTCTTGAAACTTTTTTTTTATTTTTTGTTAAAGTATTTAAAAGAAAGTTATTAATATTCATTTTTAGAGTTAGGAGAAAAGTATCTCTTTTGCTTTTTCAAGCCCTTTCCCTATATCAACTTTATATCCAAATTTTTCAAGTCCAACACCAAAGGCATTTAATGCAGTTAAAACATCAAATTCATCTTGCCATCCAAGATGTGAAATCCTTACAATTTTCCCTTTAAGTTTATCCTGACCAGGGGCAAAAGAAATACCATAATTTTTTCTTATAAATTTTAAAAGTTGGTCTCCATCTATATTCTCAGGAAGTAAAATTGCTGTAACTGCATCTGAAGGACAACAGGAAAGTAATTTTAAACCCATTGATATAATTGCTTTTCTTGTTGCTTCTGCTCTTTTTTTATGTTCTTCCCATATTTTTTCAATTGTATATTGTTTTATTATTTCAATTGCTTTCCTTAAACCAACAATTAAAGAAACAGGGATTGTAAAAGGAAAATCAAATTTTTCAAGCGTTTTTTTATATTTTTTTAAATTAAAATAATATTTTGGAAGGTTTGAATTTTCAACTTTTTTCCATGCTTTTTGACTTAATGAAATAAAGGAAAGACCAGGTGGAAGCATAAAGGCTTTTTGAGAACCTGTTATTAAACAATCAATATTCCATTCATCCATATAGCAAGGAATTGCTCCAAGTGAACTTATTGCATCAACTACAAGAATCATATCAGGATGTTTTGAAATAATCTCTCCGTATCCTTTCACATCAAAGTGAGTTGCAGTTGATGTCTCACATAAATTCACAAAAACACCTTTAGCATCCTCATTTTCTTTAATTATTTTTTCAAGTTCTTCTTTTAATAAGGTTTTCCCCCATTCAACTTTAACATCAAAAACATTAAGTCCGTATGCCTTACCAATTTCAACAAACCTTTCTCCAAATTTTCCACCATTTATTACGATTATTTTTTCACCTTTTGAAAATAAATTTACAATACTTGCTTCCATTGCTCCTGTCCCAGAAGAACCAATAATTAAAACATCATTTTTTGTTTGAAATAAATATTTAAGTCCTTCAAAGACATCTTTTGTTATACTTAAAAATTCTTCTGTTCTATGATGAATAATAGGTTTTGCCATTTCAAGTAAAACTTCTTCAGGAATACTTGTCGGTCCTGGAGTAAATAATTTATGTTTTTTCATTCTATCTCCTTTCTCTTAAACTAATGCATTTTTTAAAACCTCCTTTATATCTTCAACTTCTATTATCTGTAATGATTCTTTAACTTTCTTTGGAATTTCAGCAAGGTCTTTATCATTTTCTTTTGGTATTATTACTTTTTTAATTCCTGCTCTATGTGCAGCAAGTATCTTTGCTTTTAATCCTCCAATCTTCAAAATCTTACCTTGTAATGTTATCTCTCCAGTCATTGCTAAATTTGCGTCAACAGGTCTACCTGTTAAATTTGAAACAAGTGCTGTAATGATTGTAACCCCTGCAGAAGGACCATCTTTTGGTATTGCTCCTTCTGGAACATGAATATGAATGTCAATCTCTTTATAGAAATCTGGATTTATACCAAATTCTTCTGCATGAGCACGAACATAACTTAAAGCAGCTCTTGCTGATTCTTTCATAACCTCTCCAAGTTGTCCTGTTAAAATTAAATCGCCTTTCCCCTTCATTGTTAAAACTTCTGTAAAAATAATTTCTCCACCATATTCAGTCCATGCCATCCCTGTTGCAACTCCAACTTTATTCTCTTTTTCTATTTCAAGGGATGTAAATTTTTCAGGCCCAAGATATTTTTCAATATTTTTTGTTGTTATTAAATAAGGCCCTTCTTTTTTCTTCTCAACAATCTCCTTAGTTACCTTTCTACATATATTTGCGATTTCTCTTTCAAGATTTCTAACCCCTGCTTCTCTTGTATAATTTTTTATAATTTTAAAAATTACTTCTTCTGAAAATTTTATATTGTTTTCTGTTAATCCATGCTCCTTCATCTGCCTTGGAATTAAAAAATGTTTTGCAATTTCTTTTTTCTCCCACATTGTATATCCAGGTAATGATATAACCTCCATTCTATCTAAAAGCGGGGGAGGTATTGTAAATTCTGTATTGGCAGTTGTTATAAATAAAACTTTTGATAAATCAAATTCAACTTCAAGATAATGGTCAGAAAAATTTTTATTCTGTTCAGGGTCTAAAACTTCAAGTAATGCACTTGCAGGGTCTCCTCTGAAATCTTTACCAAGTTTATCAATTTCATCAAGAAGGAAAACAGGATTATTAACACCTGCTTTTCTCATTGATTGTATTATTCTTCCAGGTAAAGAACCAATATATGTTCTTCTATGCCCTCTTATTTCTGCTTCATCTCTTATCCCACCAAGAGAAACTCTCACAAATTTTCTACCAAGAGCACGAGCAATTGACTTTCCAAGAGATGTTTTACCAACTCCAGGAGGTCCAACAAAACATAAAATTGGCCCTCTCAATGAATCAGTTCTACTTCTTACAGCAAGATATTCAAGTATTCTTTCTTTAACTTTTTCAAGTCCATAATGGTCTTCATCAAGAATTTTTTTAGCATGTTTTATATCAAGGTTATCCTCTGTTGAAATAGCCCATGGTAAATTACAAAGCCATTCAATATATGTTCTTGATACAGTTGCTTCAGGTGAAAGAGGCATCATCTTTGAAAGACGATTAAGTTCTTCCAGTGCTTTTTCTTCAACATTTTTAGGCATATTTGCTTTTTCAATTTTTTCTTTCAATTCAATAATTTCAGGTGTTTCTTCTTCTTTCCCAAGTTCTCTTTGTATTTGTTTTAGTTGCTCTGTTAGTATATATTGTCTTTGTGTATCTTCTATTTTCTTAACAACTTTATCTTGAATCTTCTTCTGAACTTCAAGAACACTTATTTCTTTATTCAAAACATCTATTGTTATATTTAATCTTTCCTTTAAAGGAATGGTTTCAAGTATTTTAGATTTATCCTTAAGTTTTAAAGGTAAATATCCTGCAATACTATCACATATTTTTGAATGGTCATCCATTGTTGAAATCGTCACATATAATTCCTTAGGAACAGATACATTAAGTGATAAATATTTCTGTAATAAGTCAAGTAATAACCTCACCATTGCTTCTGTTTCTGTATCCTGTTGGAGATCTTCCTTAATAAACTCAAAGTTTACTGAAAAATAGTTTTTATAAATGGATAAATCAGTAATTTTAACCCTTTCTAAAACTTCAACCAATATTTTCATTACTCCTGTTGTTTCTTTTAAACTCTGTATTATTTTTGTTAAAACTCCTGTTGAATATATATCTTGGTATTTTGGTTCTTCTATGTTAGGGTCTTTCTGAAAAACTACAATAAGATTCCCATTCTCATTTGAAATACTCTCTTCAACAGCATTTAATGATTTAGTTCTACCAACAAAAAGGGGTACAACCATATGGGGGAAAATAATAAGGTCTCTTAAAGGTAAGCAAGGAGCATTTTTCCTTCTTATTCTAATTTCATTTTTTTTTAATAATGCCATTTTAAAGTAATTTATTTGGGCTTATTATTTTATCAGCAAGCCCATAACTTATTGCTTCTTCTGAACTCATAAAATAATCTCTTTCCGTATCTTTTTCAATTTTTTTTATAGGTTGCCCTGTATGTAAAGATAAAATTTCATTTATTATCTGCCTTAATCTTATCATCTCTTTTGTATGAATACTTACATCAATAACACTTCCTTCCACCCCTCCCCATGGTTGATGAATTAAAACTCTACTATGAGGTAATAAAAATCTTTTCCCTTTTGTTCCACCAGCAAGTAAAACTGCTCCCATACTTGCTGCTTGTCCAATACAATAAGTGCAAACATCACAGGAAACATATTGCATTGTATCATATATTGCAAGTCCTGCTGTTATTGAACCACCAGGAGTATTTAAATATAGATGAATATCTTTTTTAGGGTCTTCATTCTGTAAAAATAAAAATTCAGCAATTATGATGTTTGCAATATGGTCTGTTATAGGACAACCAAGAAAAATTATCCTATCTTTTAACAAACGGGAATAGATATCATATGCCCTTTCTCCTCTTTCTGTTGTTTCTATTACATAAGGGATAAGTTGCTCTTTCATGTTTTTCTCTCCTGTCCTGGAACAACAATCTTTTCAATATAGTTTACATTTTCTTTAATAATTCTATAGGCTTTACCAATTTTTATCTCGTCTTTTAAATTTTCTATTTCTCCTTTTTTTTCAAGTTCTTTTTTGACTTCTTCAAATGGTTTACCTATTGTTCTGCTAAAAATTTCTATTTTTTCATTTAACTCACTTTCTTCAACCTTTATATTTTCAATTTCTGCTATTTTATCTAAAATAAGATATTTTTTAACTTCTTCTTCTGCATATGACCTAAAAATTTTAAAAAGTTCTTTTGCATAACTTTCTATTTCTTCTTTTGTTTTGCCATTTAAATTTACTCTTCTTAAATAATCTTCTGTATATTTAGATGCTCTTTTATTGATAAGTTTTTCAGGAATTGGAAATTTAGCGTTTTTAAAAAGACCATCCCATAATTGTTTTTCTTCTTCCATTTTGGCATTATTTTTCTCTTTTTCTTCAAGTTCTTCCCTAATTCTTTTTTTCCACATTTGTCTTTTTTCAAGGTCAATTATAGAAGAGGCAAATTCAGGTCTTTTTTCAAATTCTCTCAGTGCATTTTCTACATCTTCTTCTTTCACATCTTTTTGTTCTACTTTTCTGACTGTAATTCCTTTATATTTTTTTATTTCCACTTTTGGTTTTAACTCCATTTCAATTTTAAATGAGAGTTTATCATCAGTAAATTCAACATCATAAATCTCTGGTTCAACTATTGGTATAAAATTTTCTTTTTTAACTGTTTGAAAATATGCTTTTGAAATAATGTTTTTCAATATCTCTTCTTTAATCTTATCAGTAAATCTTTTTTCAATTATATTTTCTGGAACTTTTCCTTTTCTAAAACCCTCAATTTCTACATCTTTTTTTATCTCTTTAACTATCCTATTTTTCTCTTCTTCAATCTCTTTTTTATCTGCTTCACATATCAATTCTATCTCAATTTCACCCTTTTTATTTATATCTATTTTCATTTATTCTTGCCCTCCATTATTAAATTTTTAAAAAGCGGGGTACGGGAATCGAACCCGTATCCTCAGCTTGGAAGGCTGATATTTTACCATTAAACCAACCCCGCCTATTCCCTAAATCTTACCGAACCCGGTTCGGAAAATTTAGTTGGGCAGGGAAGGATTTGAACCTCCGAAGGCATAAAGCCGGCAGATTTACAGTCTGCTGCCATTGTCCACTCGGCCACCTGCCCAATTTAATATATTATACCACAAATAGAAATATTTTAAAAACCCGTTCCGGCGTAGAGATTTTACCCTTTGAGACCCGTATTTTAAAGTGGGTGCCTCCCCAGATAGTTTTGACTTTCCGTTACATAAAGTAACAGACATGTCAGCCCTATCCGGACTTGGCTCCCAATATATGGTCGTTGGCTCAAGGGTTCTTAAATCTCCGCGTCCGGAACAGGCATATATATTTTACCTTTTTTAAAATAAAAAGTAAAATCTTTTTATGATATTTTATACAAAAAATTATAAAGAGACAATAAAACTTGGAGAGAAAATTGCAAAATATTTAAAAAAGGGAGACATAGTTGGATTGGTAGGTGAACTTGGGACTGGGAAAACGACAATGATTAAAGGTATTGTTAAATATTTTTCAAAAAGTAATGTTTTTAGTCCATCTTTTGTTATAGTAAATGAATATGAAGGTAAATTTCCTATTTTTCATTTTGACCTTTATCGGCTTAAAAGTTTTGATGAACTTATTGATATTGGTTGGTTTGACTATATTAATAAAGGACTGATTTTAGTTGAATGGGCGGAAAAGATAAAAAAAAATTTGCCAAAGAACTCTATTTATGTAAAAATAAAAATGGTTGGCGAAAATGAAAGAATAATTGAAATTAAAAATCTAAGGAGGGAAAGATGACAAGTAGAGAGAGGATTTTAAAGGTTTTAAATCATCAAATTCCTGATAGAGTTCCAATTCATGATTCGCCTTGGGGTGCAACTGTAAAAAGATGGTATAAAGAAGGACTTCCTGAAGATATAAGTCCTGCTGAATATTTTGGATATGAATTTGAATTTTTTGGTGCAGATACAAGTCCAAGATTCCCAGTAAAAGTTGTTGAAAGAAATGAAGAATATATAATTACAACAACTCCGCAAGGTGGCAAGAGGAAAAATCATAGAGACTATTCAACAACACCTGAAATCATTGACTGGCCAATAAAAACAAAAGATGACTGGAAAGAAATAAAAAAATTACTTAAACCTGATTGGACAAGGGTTGACTGGGCAAGTGGACTTTCAAGAAACAAGACAGTATATGAAGAAGGTAAATTCTGTTGTTTTTCAGGTGGATATGGATATGATGTTCTTCAAGGTTATATGAAATCAGAACAACTTTTAATTACAATGGTTGAAGACCCTGATTGGGTTAAAGAAATGATTATGACACTTGCAGAACTTATACTTATTATGGCTGATTTAATGATTAAAAATGGATTTAAATTTGATGCTGCTTTTTTATATAATGATATGGGATATAAGAATGGTCTTTTATTTTCTCCTGATACATATATGAAAACACATTACCAAGCAGATAAAATTGTATATGATTATTTCCATTCAAAAGGCATGAAAGTATTGCTTCACTCTTGTGGAAATGTAAAGGAACTAATTCCAATTTTAATTGATGTAGGACTTGATTGTCTTCAACCACTTGAAGTTAAAGCAGGGATGGATTTAATTGAATTGAAAGAAAAATATGGAGATAAACTTTCTTTTATGGGCGGAATAGATGTAAGATTGATGAAAGACCCAGACCCTACAAAAATAGAAGAAGAAATAAAAAGAAAATTTGAAATTGCAAAGAAAAATGGAGGTTATATTTATCATTCAGACCATTCTATACCAAAAGATGTTAGTTTTCAGCAATATTGTTATGTAATAGAACTTGTAAAGAAATATGGTATTTATCCTGAATATCAAGAAGTTTTAGAACCGGAAATAGAAAAAATAAAAGTTGAACAA
>JAMWCO010000062.1 GCA_023818785.1 Candidatus Omnitrophota bacterium | reverse complement strand
TACCAGTTTTATATTGATTTACCAAAAGATTTTCAAACAAAAAGGATAGAACCAAAAATTACTGAAATAAATTTGATTGAATTAAAAAAAATGAAAGATATTGATTCGTCAATTGAACTTCATAAAAGGTTTATATTTTCAATCACTCCTTTAATTTTTTTACTCTTAGGTTCATCTATTGGAAACAATTTAAAACAGAAAAATAAAATTATATATATAGGAATTGGTGGATTTATAGGTATAATATTTTTTGAACTTTTAATTTTTGGAGAAATAATTGCAAGAAAATATCAAAATGTTTATTTTATCTATTTGTCTCTTCTGATTTTTGTAATTGGGATAAAAAGAATCTGGAAATGAAAAAAAAGTTTTTTTATGTATTTTGGAATTTTTTAAAGTTTTTTATCATAATTTCTATTATTTTTGTTATCTTTTTTTTAATTTTTCAAGTTCTTGATGATTTAACAGATTTTTTTAAATATAAAAAGCCAATTATCTTTAAAAATTATATATATACCTTGCCACTTCTTTTTGTTCAAATATCACCAATAATAACAATTCTTTCTTTAATGTTAATAATTTCAGAAATGATAAAAAATAATGAATTGAAAGTGCTTTTTATTTCTGGAATAAAACCATTATATATTTTCTCAATTTTTTTAATCTGTGGCTTTTTTTCTTCAATTTTTACATTCTCTGTTAAAAATTTTCTTTCACCTAAGTTAATAAAAAAAGTGAGTTATCAAAAATTACAAAATTCAATCGCATTTTCATCTTCTAATTATTTTTTTTATTCAGACAAATTATATGGGAATAAATTTATAAATGTTGAATTTTCAGAATATTTAGAAAGTGGAGAAATTGTAACTATAAAAGCAGAAAGAGCAGAAAATTATAAAGATACAAATTGGATTTTTATAAATGGTTATTTTTGGAGATTTGATGATAACAAAAATCTTATTCTAAGAGAAAAGTTTAGTATCAAAAATGTAAATATTCCATTAACCGCAGAAATATTATCTATCTCTAACATTGATGTAGAGAAATTTTCTTTATTTCAACTTAAAAAGATTATAAAAAAGATGGTGGACTTAAAATTAAAGCCAATAAGTTTAATTACATATTTTAATGAGAAAATATCATATCCTTTACTTAACTTTTTTATAACCTTTCTATTATATACTTTTTTAACAAAAAGTAGTAAAATTTCAAATCTATATGTTTTCTCATTTTCTTTCCTTTTTTTCCTATTTATATATTCAATTTATATTTTCTTTTTTTCTCTTTCTAAAAATGCCAAACTAAATCCTTTCATAGGTACATGGATTGTTCATTTTTGTGTCCTAATCTATTTCTTTATAATTAATTTAAAAAAGAAAGTTTTGAAGTAAAACGGAAAATTTTGTAATATATAAAAAAAGGATAAGGATGAAAAAAAACCTTGTTTTTGAAATAGGAGTTGAAGATTTGCCATCTGATTGTGGAGAATATTTAATAAATAAGTTTTTACCTATACTTGAAAAGATTTTGAAAGATTTAAGGATTGAATATAACTACTTAAATATTTTTTATACTATAAGGCGAATAATTATTTTTTTGAAAGAAGTTGAAGATAGACAAAAGGATAAGATAACAGAAATCTTTGGTCCACCTTTAGAAATATGCATTGATGAGGATAAAAAATGGACAGAAGTTGCTAAAAAATTTGCTGATAATAATAAAGTTAATTTAAATGAACTTAAAATATTTGAGAAGAAAGGGAAAAAAGTTATAGGAATTATTAAAAAAGAAAAGGGTGAAAAAATAGAAAAAATTTTTAATAATATCATAAATGAAGCATTGAGAAAATTTGAGATTCCAAGAGCAATGATATGGAATGAGAGTGGTTTTAAATTTTTTAGACCAATAAGATATATTTTCTGTATCTATGGAGAAAAAAGGATTCCAATAGAAATAGGTGGTATTAAAAGCAGTAAATTTACTTATGGACATAGAGTTTTGTCAGATAGAAGAATAAGAATAAAAGATACAAAAGATTACTTTGATAAAATCCTTAAAAACTTTGTTATTTTTGACCCTGAAGTAAGAAAAAGAATGATAGAGGAGCAGATAAAGAAACTTATACCAGAAGGATATATCTATGAAAATGATTTAATTAAAAAAATAATATCTCTTGTTGAATATCCTATATGTGGTATTTGTGATTTACCAGAAAAATATAAGGACTTACCAAAAGAAATTATTTTTTCAATAATTTTAAATGTAAAAGGGATACCTATTTTTGATGAAAAAGGGGAGATTTATTCTAAATTCATTATTGTGTGCGATGGTATTTTTAATGAAAATATAAAAGAAGATTACCAAAAAGTTATAGAAAACAAAATTGAAGATGCAGTTTTTTTTATGAAACAGGATTTAAACAAAAAACCATTTATTGAATACTTGGACGACCTTAAAAATATTGTCTATCATCCGCATTTTGGAACAATTTACGATAGAGTTGAAAGGATAAGGAAGATTTGTAATTGGTTATGTGAAAATTTGAATTTTGATAAAAATATGATTGAAAGGATAAATCTTCTTATTTCTCTTTTTAAGAATGACCTTGCAACATTACTTGTAAGTGAATTCCCATCTTTGCAGGGTATTGTTGGAAGAATTTATGCTGAAAAAAATGGATATGATGAAATTATCTCAAAATCAATAGAGGAACATTATTTACCAAGATTTCAAGGAGATAAAAAACCTAAATTTATTGAAAGTGCGATTTTGTCAATTGCTGATAGAATTGAAACAATATGTAGTTTAATGAGTGAAAGGATTGAAATAAGAGGAGACCAAGACCCATTTGGCATAAAAAGAATAACAACAGGCATGATTGAAATTATATGGGATAAAGGAATAGAAGTTTCAATATCTGAACTTGTAGAAAAGACGCTTGAGATATTAAATAGAAATCAAGAAGAGATTAAAAAATCAGTTATTGAATTTATACTTATGAGAACAGAAAATTTATTAATAGGATATGGATTCAAACAGGGATTAAGGAGAGCAGTTATCTCTATTGAAAAAAATAATCTTTTTGAAATAAAAAGAAAGATTGATGCTATAAAAGTTGTTGTGATAGATGGGAAAGGAGAGGATGTTTTAATACCATTTATAAGGGTTGCAAATATGTTAAAACAGGCAAAGGATAAAAAAATTGAATATGGAGATTTTATTGAAGAATTATTGAGAGAAGATGCAGAGAAGGAACTTTATCAGTTTTTGAAAGAAAATAAAGAAATAATGGAAAGATATTATTTTGAAAAAAAATATAAGGATTTTCTTGAAGAGATGAAGAAATGGAAAAAGCCAATAGATAAATTTTTTGATAATGTTTTTGTTATGGTTGAAGATGAAAAAATTAGGAATAATAGATTATCCTTACTCCAAAAAATAAATGATATTTTTATAAAATTTGCTGATTTTTCATTTATTCCGATAAAAGAGGTGGGGAATGTTGAAAAAATTTGACCATGAAATATATTATGCTTTAAAAAAAGAAGTAGAAAAACAGAGATATACGATAAATTTAATTCCATCTGAAAACATTGTTAGTAAAAATATTTTAAAAGTTGTTGGTTCAATATTTACAAATAAGTATGCAGAGGGTTATCCAGGCAGAAGATATTATGGTGGATGTAAATATGTTGATGTTGTTGAAAAGTTGGCTATAGAAAGAGCTTGTAAACTTTTTAATGCAGAACATGCTAATGTTCAGCCACATTCAGGAAGTCAGGCAAATATGGCTGTTTATTTTTCTGTATTAAATCCAGGAGATAAAATACTTGCAATGGATATAAGTTCAGGTGGACATTTAACTCATGGAGTAAAAGTCAATTTTTCAGGTATGCTTTATAAGACATATTTTTACTCAGTAGATAAAGAAACAGAACTTATTGATTATGAAAAAGTAAGAGAGATTGCGATTAGAGAAAAGCCAAAGATTATTGTATGTGGAAGTAGTTCATATTCAAGAATAATTGATTTTGAAAAATTTAGTAAAATAGCAAAAGAAGTGAATGCATATTTACTTGCTGATATTGCTCATATTGCAGGACTTATTGTCGCAAAATTACATCCAGGACCAGTAAATTTTTGTGAATTTATTACATCAACAACCCATAAGACATTAAGAGGACCAAGAGGAGGGTTGATTCTTTGTAAAAATGAATTTAAAGAAAAGATTGATAGTAGTATAATTCCTGGAATTCAAGGTGGTCCACTTGTTCATGTTATTGCAGGTAAAGCAGTTGCTTTTAAAGAAGCGATGACAAAAAAATTTATAAGATATCAAAATCAAATAGTTAAAAATTGTAAAGTTTTATGTGAAGAGTTTAAAAATAGAAATTATAGGATTGTGAGTAATGGAACAGATACACATATGTTTGTAATTGATTTGAGAAATAAAAAAATAACAGGTTTACAGGCACAAGAAATTCTTGAAAAAGTAGGAATAATTACAAACAAAAATTTAATCCCTTTTGATAAACTTCCTCCTTCAATAACAAGTGGGATAAGGGTTGGAACCCCATGTATAACAAGTAGAGGTATGAAAGAGAAAGATATGATAAGGATAGTTGAGTGGATTGATGAAACATTAAAAAATAGAGAAAATGAAAAAATGTTAAAAGAAATAAGTAAAAAAATAAGGAGATTTGCAAGTGAGTTCCCAATCTATCCATAATAAAAGACCTGACTGGGATACATATTTTATGAAGATTGCTAAAATTGTTTCGGAAAGGTCAACTTGTTTAAGGAGAAAAGTTGGAGCAGTTTTAGTAAAGGATAAAAGAATTCTTGCAACAGGATATAATGGAGCACCAACAGGAATTTCTCATTGTGAAGAAGTTGGTTGTATAAGAGAAAAACTTAATATTCCATCAGGAGAAAGGCATGAGTTATGTAGAGGGCTTCATGCAGAACAGAATGCAATTTTACAGTCAGCATATCATGGTGTTTCAATTAAAGGGAGTAAATTGTATATAACATGTCATCCTTGTAGTGTATGTGCTAAAATGATTATAAATGCAGGAATAGAAGAAATAATAATAGAAGAAGGATACCCTGATAAATTGGCTGAAAGTATATTAAAAGAGGCAAAAATAAAAGTTAGATACTTAAAAAATGGATAATATACCAAAATTTTTAAGAGAGATTCTTTATAAGAAAAATATAAAGAATCAAAGAGAAATTCAGAAGTTTCTTTATCCTACTTTAAATGACCTCTCACAACCTAATATTATAGAGACAATTGAACTTGCCAGTGAAGAAATTATAAAAAGTATTGAAAAAAAAGAAAAGATATTTATTTATGGAGATGGAGATATTGATGGCATTGCTGGTGTATTTTTTATTTTAAAATTTTTGCAGGATAAAAATGTTGAATTTAATTATTATTTAACTTCACGATTTGAAGATTATGAAATTGAAGAAGAATTGGTTGATTATTTTTTAAAAGAAAGGTATAAACTTATAATACTTGTAGACATAGGTGTATCATCATATAAATTCTTAAAAAGATGTGCTGAAAATAATTTAAAAGTTATAGTAATTGACCATCATCAAACAGAAATTGAATATTTACCAGAAAAGCATATTTACATTCATCCTATTTTAAGTTCAAAAGGGATTGATTTTTCTGCTACAGGATTATCTTTAAAACTATTTCAAGATTTAGTTTCAAATTATTATCCATTTTCTCTTAGTGATTATATATGCATTGCAGGGCTTGCAACTTTAAATGAAAATGTGAAATTAACAGATGATAATAGAATTTTTGTGAAAGAAATGATGAAAAATTTGAAAAATTCAAAAATTAAGGGATTAAACTTTCTTGTTTCAAAATATTTAAACGATAGAGAAATTAAAGTAGAAGATATTAAAATAAAGATTAATCCAAAACTTAATTCTCCTGGAAGATTTGGTAAGCCTATTGTATCTTTACATTTACTTCTTGAAGAAGAAGAAAAAGAGATTGAAAATTTGTTAAAAGAGATTGAACAACTTGATAGGAAAAGGTATCAGATAATTAAAAAAGTGACAAAATCTATTGAAAATAAATATGGTTTTGAAAATAGATTTATAATCTTTGATGATTTACCAGAATCATTATGTGGAATTATAAGTAGTCGCCTTGTTGAAAGATTTAATCTACCATTTCTTGTGATGAGTAAGAAAAAAGATATAATTAAAGGTTCTGGAAGGGCACCTGATAATTTTAATTTGTATGAAAATATGAAAAAGATAAAAGATAAATTTTTATCATTTGGTGGACATAAGAATGCAATAGGATTTAAATTTAATGTTAAAGATAAAGAAGAAATAGAAAATTACTGGAAAAATCTTAAAATAGAAAATTTATCAAAAAATCAAGAATATTTTGATACAATATTGGACATAGAAGATATAAAACCAGAAATTTTTGAATATCTTAATCTTTTGAAACCGTATGGTAAAGGTAATAATCCACCAGTTTTCCTAAGCAAGAATGTCCTTATTAAAAAAATAAAAAAGGGAAATGAAGATATTTACTGGGCTAAAAAGGGCAATTCAATCTTTGAATGTAAAGTTGAAAAAAATAAATTGAAAGAAGAGATAAGAGATATATTTTATACCCCAGAAATAAAAAAAATAGATGGTTACTACAAAATCATACTTGTTATCCGAGGACCGTCCTTGGAGGAATTTTAACTTTTCCTGATTTTAAACATTTTGTGCAAATTTTCATTCTTTTTATAATACCATTATATTCAACACGAACATTTTGGATATTTGGTTTCCATGTTCTTCTTGTCTTCCTATTTGAATGACTGACTCTATTTCCACTTCTTCCTTCTTTACCACAAATTTCACATCTTTTTGCCATTTTGTTTGCCTCCTCAATTTTTAATCTTCCCTTCTTTTTTTAAAAGAAAATATACTCTATTTGCATACTCATTCTTTGGATTTATTTTCAATATTCTGTTTAAATATATAATTGCTTCTTTTATATTATTATAATACATAAGATAAATTGATGCAATACTACATAAAATGTCCTGGTCATAAGGATTAAACCATTCAGCAATTTTATAATATTTTAATGCTTTTTCTATATCTCCAATTTTTAAGTATATAGTTCCAAGATTTGCATCTGTTTTAGCAAAATGAGGGAAAAGATAATTATTTATGTATAGATAAATTTCTTTACTCTTTTCATATTTATTCAATTTACCATAAACATAAGCAAGTTTATAGTATGCCTCATAATTGTAAGGGTTTAATTGACAGGTAATAGTATAATTTTTGATACTCTCTTGAAAATATTTAATGCTTTCATAATAATTATTTTTTTCTATAAACTCACCATAATCTTTTGAAAATATTGCTTTTTTGAAATAAATTTGCGGCAATATTCTATAATAAGAATGGGAAATAGATAGGGTTATGGAAGCAAAAATAATAGAATACCAGAGATTTTTAGAAATATCAAATTTAATTTTTTCTTTTTTAAAATATTGGTATGTTAAACCAAGTAAAAACCAGAAATACATACTTGTTGATGGATTTGTTAAATTTGTTGAAAAGATATTGTCAGATAAAACACTTATTATCCCACCAATAATTCCTGGTAGAAAAATTTTTGATTTTTTTTCTTTATTTTTTATTGAAAATATAATAAAAGTTAAAACAAATATAATATAAATTAAAAGTCCTAAAATTCCTATTTCTGCTATTTTTTCAAGGTATTCATTATGG
>JAMWCO010000061.1 GCA_023818785.1 Candidatus Omnitrophota bacterium | reverse complement strand
AAGAATTTTTACAATCTCTGGATTTATTCCCTTTAGTTTAGATAGGTCAACATAATCTGCTTTCTGTTGTTCTGTTAAGATTTCCAAAATATCTTCTTTTTTAGCATACCCTTTTTCTATTAATAATTCTCCAATAAATTTTTTAGTTTTTTTCTGTAATTCCAAAACTTCTTCTAATTGCTCCGTAGTTATAAGTCCTTTCTCTAATAAAAGTTGTCCCAATTCTTTTCTTTCCATACTTATAGTATAATAATACCATAAAAAAATAAAAAGGAGAAAAATATGATTAATAAAATACCTTTCAATTTCTTATCTATTCCTGATATAAGTTTTAATAAAGCCAAAATAATTATTTTTCCTATTGGATATGAAGGAACAGTTACAGGAGATTCAGGAACAAAACTTGGTCCTTTGAGTATAATCTATTCTTCAAGAAACCTTGAACTTTATGATGAAGAAATTGAATTTGAAGCATATCAAATTGGAATAAAAACAGAAGTTGAGATTGAATCAGATTACTCTTCTCCAGAAAAGATGATAAAAAGAATAGAAAAAAGTATGAATTATTATTTAAAAAATAAAAAATTTATTATAGGGATAGGAGGAGAACATACAGTGACAATTGGATTATTTAATGGATATAAAAAATATTTTAATGATTTAAATTATATTTGTCTTGATGCTCATTCTGATTTAAGGGAAAAATATAATGGAACAAAGTTTTCTCATGCTTGTGTAAATAGGAGAGTTTTTGAAAGTGGATGCAATATTTATATTTTAGGAGTAAGAAGTATAAGTAAAGAAGAAATTGATTTTATAAAAAAACAAGATAATATAAGATTGTATTATGCTTATCAAATGAAAAGTCAAAACTGGCAAGACCAGATAATTAAAAATATTCCTTCGGGTAAATATTATATTTCAGTTGATATTGATTTTTTTGACCCATCTTTAATTCCAGAAACAGGGACTCCTGAACCAGGTGGATTTTTATGGTATGAGACATTAGAATTTTTAAAAAATTTAATTTTAAGAAAAGATATTGAGATTTGTGGTTTTGATTTAGTAGAACTTTCTCCTTCTAAAATATTTACTCCATCTTCCTTAATATGTGCTAAATTGATTTATAAGATGATTGGATATATAAGTTTGAAATGGAGAAAATAAACTTTTTAAAAGAAGAAGATTTAGAGATATTTTTCTCAGAAGGAATAAGAAAAGTTCTTTTTATAGGTGGAAGTGACACTGGAAAAACAACATTAATAAAAGATATTGCAAATTTCTTATTTGAGAAAGGAGAGAAAGTTTTTATTTTTGATTGTGATATTGGGCAGTCACATATAGGTCCTCCAACAACTATTGGATATGCAGAAATTAAAGAAAAAATAGAAGATTTTTATTTAGAACCAGAGAAGTTTTATTTTGTGGGTTCAGTCGCACCATCTTTTTCTATTATTGAATTTATCACAGGCATAACAAAAGTAAACTATTATTTAAATAATAAAAAAGGAAAAGTTTTAATTGATACAACAGGTTATATAAAAGATAAAGTTGCGATATCTTTAAAAATTCACAAAATTGAGATTATAAAACCAGATTTTGTTGTTTTACTTGAAAAAGAAAATGAACTGGGAGAAATTAAATTTTTTTTAAATTCTACAAATATTAAATATAAAAAAATTAAAGTTGAAAATTTACCTACAAAAAGTATGGATGAAAGGGCAAATTATAGAAAAAAGTTATTTTCAAAATATTTTACTAATTTAAAAATAATAAACTTGAACTTAAATGAAATTTCAATCAAAATTTTAAATTTTAAAAATGTTGGCGATTTAGAACATTACTTAAAAATGAATCTAAAAGGATATATCTGTAGTTTAAGAAATCAATTTTTAGAAGATTTTTCCCTTGGAATTATTAACAAAAATGAAGGAGAAAAAGTTGAAATACTTATTCCAGAAAAAAATTTATATAAAGAAAAAATAAAAGGTATAACAATAAGCAATTTTTTTTCGGAGGACGGTCCTCCGAAATTATAGTATGCCGAAGAGGGGATTTGAACCCCTACGAGGTTATCCTCACCAGGTCCTGAACCTGGCGCGTCTGCCATTCCGCCACTTCGGCTTGTTATTTCCCTCTATTTTTTTATATTTTACTACATCTTTTATAACTTATCATTCGCAAGTATAATTTGAAATATTAAATTTTCTATAGCCAATTTTGTGTTTATATTATACTTAATTCTTTGTTTTACTTCCCATAATTTTTCCATTAAATTTATATCAATAGAAATATCTATCTTTTTTTCAAAATTTTTATTTATTAAAAACTCTTTAGAAAAACTTAAATTATAGAAGAAGGAATCTCTAATATAAAACAAAATACTTTCAATCCATGTTTCTATCTCTTCTCTTTTTCTATTTTTACAGAATAAATCAATTTTTTTAAAAAAATCAGAAAATTTTTTATCTTCAGTTAATTTTATAAATTCAACAAATTCTTCTTTATATTTTTCAAATTCTTCTTTGTATTCTGGTAAAGTATAATTTAAATATATTTTTGAACATCTTGAAATTATAGTTGGCAACAAAAAATTTATATTTGGACAAATTATTATAATTATCCCATAAAAGGGTGGCTCTTCAATTATTTTTAAAAAAGAACTGGCTGCTTCCTCTTTTATATATTCAACCTGAAATATGTAAATTTTGTATTTGTTATAATATGGCTTAATAAAAATATCTTCTTTAACTGTTTTTACTTCATCTATTGATAATATACTTTTTTCTGGGAATATCCATCTTATATCAGGGTGTGTATTATTTTTTATCTTTTCACAACTCTCACATTTTTCGCAGAATATACCATTTTCACAATTTAAAATACCACTTAAAAATAAAGCAATTTCTTCCCTTTTTTTTCTATCTCCACCATAAATTATATATGAATTTTGTATTTTATTTTTTTCTTTAGTTTTCAATATAATACTTTTTATAGAATCTATTCTCATTTATAAATTCTTCCCATTTACTTATAACTTTTTCAAATGTCTTTTCTTTATTTTCTCTTTTTATAATTTTTATTCTTCTATTTTTCTTTGCTAATTTTAAGTATCCATTCCTTATCTTTCTTTGAAATTCAATTGACTCTTTCTCTATTCTATCAGTTCTTTTATTTTTCAAAACTTTAATTAGGTTTTCTGGTTTTTCATCTATCAAAAATGTAATATTTGGAATGATTTTTTCCCCAAAAAAGTTTTTATGTATTTTTTCAATAAACTTTAATGATATATCTCTTCCATATCCTTGATATGCAAAGGTTGAGTCAATATATCTATCAAGTATTATAATCTTTCCTTCTTTTAGATATTTTTCTATTTTTTCTTCAATCAACTGCGCTCTGCTTGCAAGATAAAGAAAAAGTTCACAAAATTTATTGATTTTTTCATTTTTATCTAAAAGAATTCTTCTTATTTTTTCTCCAATTTTTGTTCCACCTGGTTCATGCAAAACAACCACATCATATTTTTTTTTAATTAAATATTTATAGAATTTTTTAACAAGTGTTGTTTTCCCAGACCCATCAATTCCTTCAAAACTTACTATAATCCCTTTTTTATTCATTTAAAACATCCTTTCAATCAACAAATTTTATATAAACAGAACCAATTTCTTTATCACCTTTTTTTATCTTTATTTCATATTTATCTTTACTAATTTCCTTATCTTTTTTCATATCTTTATAATTAATTTTATATCCAATATCATTTCCATCATTATACTTTTTATTTCCAACAAAACCAACAAGATTTACCTTAAAATTTTCTTTATCTATTCCCTCAATATTACTAATTATAAAATTTGTATTTTTTTTAATTTCAATTTCATCTCCTAAACCTACCTTAATAAAATCATTATTTATTTGTAGGTTAAGAAGGACTCCATTATTACTTTTTCTTCTTTGAAGTTCTGGTTTTATAACTATTTTGTTTATTTTTTCATAATTTTCAAAACTACTCATTATCATTTTTTGATAAAAAACAAGATAAACATAATAAGAAGCAAAAAATGTAAATATTAGACATAAAATTAAAGAAATTATGCCTTTTTTCTTTTTTATATTAAATAAAATTGATGAAAGGATATACATAATAAAAAGTATTGAGATAAGGAAAAGAGAAATAATAAATTCATTAATCATCTTATCCTCCTTTCTCTTCATATATCATAATTTTATTTTTTCCCATACTTTTAGCCTTAAAAAGTGCGTTATCTGCTTTTGCTAAAATTTCATTTTCTGAATTTCCATGTTCTGGAAAACTTGCAATCCCAAAACTTAAAGTAAGGGAGACATTTTCATCAACATATCCTTGTAAAAATCTAAAATTCTCTATATTGTTTTTAACCCTTTCAGCAACTATTTTTGCCTCTATACTTGTAGAAAATGGTAATAGATAAGCAAATTCATCTCCTCCAAATTTGCATATAATATCTGTTTCTCTTAAAGAAATTTTAACAACATTGGCAACTTCTTTCAAAATAATATCTCCCATTGGATGTCCATAACTATCAACATATTTTTTAAAATTATCAAGGTCAGAAATCATAATTGAAATTGGATACCCTTCTCTTTTTGCTTTAGAAAATTCTTCTTTCAATCTAATGCTAAAATATCTTCTATTATATAAATCAGTTGAAGGGTCAGTTATTGAAGCGATATTAAGTTGTTCATGTAAAATAGAATTTTCAATTTCTAAATTTAAATGAGTTAAAAATATTTCAACAATTGTTTTTATTCTATTAAATATGCTTAAAATCTCTTTTTGTGTTTTTGTATATATACCAACTATTCCAATTGCTTTTGTTTCATTCTCACTTGATATAGGAAGAGTTATTATCCCTTTACATTTGTTTAAACTATATTCATAAATTATTTTCTTTATTTTTTCTTCTTCTTTACTTGATATTCTATTTGGAGAGAGAGTAATATAAGTATAATTTTCTTCTTTTTCAACTTCTTTTGGAATATTTTGTACATTTATTGCAATTACATCTGTTGAAATAAATTTTTTAAGTTTTTCATCTATAACAACTATTAAGCCAATATCACCTTTATAAAAATCAATTAAAATTTCAAGACAATTTTGGAACATTTTTTCAATTTTTAAATCAGAACTTAATTTATATAAATGAAGATTTAAAGTTTCCATAAGTCGTTTTTGATTTAAAATTTGATAATGATAATATTCTATGAGTTTGAAACATAAAAATAAGAAAAAAGAGGCAATTAATAAAGATGGGAATATTTCTTTGATAAGATATTTTAAAGGAACTAATGGTTCAAAAAATGCAGAAGTAAAAAATAAAACTGTTGTAAAGACAACAAACAATAAAATTTCACTTAATATTAACAATCTTTTTCCTTCCACAAAAATATATTACCATTTTTAATTGAAATTTTCAATTTTTAATGTATAATTTTAAAAAAGGAGGTAGATATGGGGAAAGTAAAAGGAAATATGTTAATTGCTCAAAGTGGTGGTCCAACTGTTGTTATTAATCAAAGTTTAGTAGGTGCTATTATTGAGGGTAAAAAACATAATGAAATAAAAGAAATTTTTGGTTCATTATATGGAATTAAAGGTATTCTTGAAGGGAATATTATTGATTTAAGAAAAGAAAAAGTTTCAGATTTAAAAAAAGTTGCTTTTACTCCATGTTCTGCTTTAGGAAGTGTAAGAAAGAAACCAAAAGATGAAGAGTGTGAAGAAATTTTTAAAAATATGCAGAAATATAATATAAGATATTTCTTTTATATAGGTGGTAATGATTCAGCAGAAACTGCATATATTTTGAATGAGAATGCAAAAAAAGTTGGATATGAGTTTAAATGTTTTCATATTCCAAAAACAATAGATAATGATTTAAAAGAAAATGACCATACTCCTGGATATGGCTCTGCTGCAAAATTTGTTGCAATGGCAATAATTGGAGACAATTTTGATAATAAGTCATTACCTGGAGTGAAAATTGATGTTATAATGGGAAGACATGCTGGATTTTTAACTGCTGCAAGTGCATTGGCAAAAATTTATGAAGATGATGCACCACATCTTATTTATTTCCCAGAGAGACCTTTTATAATAGAAAAATTTCTTAAAGATGTAGATGAAATTTATAAAAAATATGGGAGATGTCTTGTTGCAGTATCAGAAGGGATTTCAGATGAAAATAACCAACCAATTGCTGCAAAGTTTACAAAAGAAGTAGATGCTCATGGAAATGTTCAATTGAGTGGGACAGGAGCACTTGGAGATTTACTTGCAGATATTGTAAGAAGAGAGTTAAAAATAAGTAGAATAAGAGCAGATACTTTTGGTTATTTACAGAGGTCTTTTCCAGGGATTTATTCAGAAGTAGATGCTAAAGAAGCATATAAAGTTGGTGAACTTGCTGTAAAATATGCAGTTGGGAAATATGAAAGTGGGTCCGTTGCAATAAAAAGAGAAAAGGGTAAAAAATATAAAGTTTATTATGAAGTTGTTCCTCTTGAGAATGTTGCGAAAGAAACAAGGTCTATGCCTGATGAATTTATAAATAATGAAAATAATTGGGTTACAGAAAAGTTTATTGAATATGCAAAACCACTTATTGGTAAATTACCAGAAATAGGGATTCTTAGAAAATATAAAGTTAAGATTTAAATAGGATTTTCTATTTTCTCTTGGAGTTTCAATAATCTACAATAACTACATATCTTTTTATTTGTTGGTTCTCCACATATTTCACATTCTAAAGGTAATGATAAGTTTTTATATAAATTTTTAGCAATTTCAATTACACCTTCTAAAAAATATTCTCTAAAATTTGGTTGCCATTTAGATATTTCTTTTATAGTTTGGTACCATTTTTCTCTTCTTCTATCTATTTTTTGTTTTAAAAACTTATGAGGACATATATCTTCATTTATATATGGGAACCCAACTTTATCACAGAAATTTTTATTATCATCTCCTCCAACAAAAAATAATGGTCTTATTCTTGAGATTTGTTTTTTCTCTCCTTTAACAAGAGGAGTAAATTTTGAAATCCATTCAATATTTTTCCCAATTAGATTTTTCATAAAGAAAACTATAAAATCATCTCCGTGATGTCCTGTACATAATTTTGTTGCTCCTTCTTGTCTTATTATTTTATTCATTAAATATCTTTTAATTGTTCCACAACTACTGCATATAGGTCTATTAAGTTTTGCAATTTTTTCATAAAATATTCCGAAATCATTTACATTATAAATTTTTAATTCAATTTGACATATATCTGCCTGTTTTTTTATTACATCTACTATTCTTTCTGGAATAAAATTTCCAAGTTTGATATAAAATGCCACAAGTTTACAATTTATTCTATTTTGTTTTATATAATTAGATACAAGATAACACGCAGAACCACTATCTTTCCCTCCAGATACTCCAACAAAAATATTATCTCCTTCTTCAATAAGGTTATATTTTTTAATTGTTTTAAATACTATTTTTTTATAACTTTCAAGATTAAATTCTATCATTTTGATTTTATTCCAAGTATTTTGTTTTCTTTATAGTACCTATTAAGTTTTTCATCCTCAATTTAAGATTAAATATTTTATCACAAATAGGAATTTTAGATTAAAAAATTTGACCAATAAATTTTTTTATGGTAAAATGTAATAAAATAATAATAAAAGAAAGGAGGTAGAATATGTCAGAAAAGGATATAAGTTTATCTATTGTAAAAGATTTTTATGAGAAATTTTGTAAAGTTGTTGAGAATGATGTTGTAGTAGT
>JAMWCO010000060.1 GCA_023818785.1 Candidatus Omnitrophota bacterium | reverse complement strand
ACCAAACAAGCAAAAGAACAAATTCAAATAGAAAAACTTTTACCTACGAAACTTAATGAGGAAATAAAAAGTCAGTTAATTATGAAACCTCCTTAAAATGAGTTTTTGTTGATTTTTTATAAAATATTGAAGAATTATTTGAAATCTACTGGTCTTTGACGTGTTTCAGTAAGGACTTACTACTATTTTTTATTTTGTCAAGTCAATGTATAAGTTGAATACATGGTGGACAATTTTTCATCTTCTATAGATAATTTTACACATACTTTAACTCTTTTATCCTGTTTTTCTTTGCTGCTAATTTCCCATACTTTTCTATCTTGTTTAAAATCCTTGTAATTGTTACATTACAGAATGCAATATGCCACTTTGGTTCCATTTTGATTCTTTATTATAGAAAATTTTTTAAATATTGGAGACTTTTCTCGGCGATAACTTTAGGTCCAGGGGAAAAATCAAATACTTCAACTGATAACCAACCACTATAACCAATCTCTTTTAATTTATCAATTATTGGTTTGTAATCTATTTCTCCAAAACCAGGTCCAAGTAAATTTTTATCATTTACATGAAAATGCTTTAAATATTTACCACTTTTCTTAATTATCTCTGGAATTGGTTTCCCTTCATCACTCATTGCTTTAACATCAAGGTGTAATTTTAGATTTGGATGTTTTATTTCTTCAATTATTTCTATTGCTTCTTCTGCTCTGTTAATAAAATTTGTTTCTGTTTTTGCAAGAGGTTCAATACAGAAATAAATTTTTTTTTCAGAGCATTTTTCTAAAACAGGAATTAAAAGTTCTTTCAAATACTCTTTAACTTCATTATATGTCTGTCCTTCATTTATTTTCCTTTGTTTTGGAGAGCCAAATACCATTATTTCTCCACCAATTTTTGATGTAAATTCAACAAGTTTACATAAATATTGAGAAGTCCTTTCTCTTATTTCTTTGTCTTTTGAAGAGATTGATAATCCATCAGGTTTTACTAATAACCAATGGGTTCCAATAATTTTAATATTTGTTTTATCTGAAAGTTTTTTTATCTCTTCAATTTTAGTTTCAGAGACAAGAGAAATATCATCTGCAAGTGTAAATGGTGCAATTTCAAGTCCTTCATAACCAATTCTTTTTATAAATTCAAAAATATCTTTTAATTCCCATCCATTAAAAATTTCATTGCATATACCTATTTTCATACTTTCTCCTTTTTTTGTCTTAAAATTGGTGGTATATTTATATCTCCTAAATCTAAATTCTTATCTTCAAGTGGTAATTCAGTAGTTTTTTTAGGTTTATGTGAAGTTGGTTTTCCTATTTCAGTTGTTGTTTTCCCTATTCCTGTGGCAAGGAGAGTAATTTTGACTTCATCATTTAGATTTGGGTCAGTTGCAACACCAGGTAAAATTGAAGGAGATGTTATTTTTGATTGAATTATTCTAATTGCTTCTCCAACTTCTTTTAATGATAAATCTGAACTACCTGTAATACTAATGAGAACATTTTTTGCTTCCATAATATCAATTTTTTCAATTAGAGGGTCCTCAATAATACTTTTTACTGCTTTTTCCATTCTCCCTTCACCACTTCCATATCCAAGTCCAACTATTCCTTTCCCTGCATTTTCAACAACAGAATAGATATCTGCAAAGTCAATATCAAGCAATTTTGGTTTATATATAAGGTCTGAAATAGAAGAAACAGTCCTTGAAATAATTTCATCAATTTTCCCAAACGCTTCAATAAGGGAGAGTTTCTCATCTACTATTTCATAGAGTTTTTGATTTGGTATATGAATGAGTGTATCAACATTTTTAACAAGATTTTCAAGACCTTCTTTAGCATTTTGCATTCTTCTTTCTCCTTCAAATTCAAAAGGAGTAGTTACAAGTGAAATTATAAGTGCACCAAGGTCTTTTGCTATTTTTGCTATAACAGGAGAACTACCTGTTCCTGTTCCGCCTCCAAGACCTGCGATTAAAAAAATTATCTGTGTATTTTTTAATACCTCTGAAATTTTTTCTTTATCTTCACTTGCAGCAAATTTACCTTTTTCAGGGTCTTTTCCAGAACCCCTTCCTTGTGTAGTTTTTTCTCCTATTTGTATTTTAATGTCTCCTTTAGCATCTTTTAATGCATTGGCATCTGTATTAAATATCACAGTTTGAACTCCATCTATTTTCCCATAGATTCTTGATACAATATTCCCTCCGCCATTGCCAACTCCTACAACTTTTATATTTATCATTGGTATTTCTTGGTTTTCTTCAATTAATTTAACCATTTTTCCCCCTTTTTTAAGAAAACTGAAATAATTCTGATAACCATCTTTTAATTTTTTTAAAAATATTTTTATCTTCTTCTTTTACTAATTTTGAAGCAATTAATAAAAGACCAATTCCTGCTGCAAATTCTGGTTTCTGATAATTTTTATCAAGATTAAATATTTTTTGAGGGATACCAATTCTTGCTGGTAATTGAAAAATTTCTTCTGCCAGTTTCTCAATCCCTTCTAACTTTGCTCCACCACCAGAAATTACAACTTCTGATATTTTAATAGGGATTTTCCCTGTTTTCATTGCTTTTTTTTGGATCAGTTGCCATATTAATTCAAAAATTTCCTTCATCCTTAAATATACAACATTAGATATTTCATCTATACCAACTTTCCTTATAAGTTTTCCAGATGGATTATATATCTCCACTTTTCTAACTTCTTCTCTCCGTGCTTCTAATAAATCTTTATAATCACATCTTGTATACTTCTTTTTCAATTCTTCTGCAAGATCTAATGATGTATGAAATATAAGGGAAATGTCAGAATCAATAAGATATGAACCAATTTGTAATGATTCTGTTAAAATTATCTTCCCTTCACTATAAAAAACAAAATCTGTGGTACTTTTCCCAATATCAATTAATATACATCCCATTTTTTTTTCTTCTTCGTTAAGAACTGCTTCTGCAACTGCCCATGAATATGGAAATATATTAGGTTCTACATTTACACCTGCCATATCTGCACATTTGTATATATCTTTAATAGGATTTATTTCTCCTGTTAAAATATGTGCTCTCATTTCAAGTGTATCTCCATGCATACCAATTGGTAAATTTTCAATGGGAACCCCATAATTATCGTCAATTATATATTCCTGAGGAATTATGAAAATTATATCTCTATTCCCTTCCAATTCTGGCATAATTATATTTTTCATCTCTCTTTCAAGAATTTGAATATCTCCTTTATTAATTTGTCTTCCCTTAGGAACAATTTCTATTTTTTTTGAGTATATTTTGCCTTTTATATGTCCACCACCAACTCCTACATTTATCCATTCAATTTTTTCTCTTGATTGTTTCCTTAAAGAATCTAATATGTCAATTAAACCACTTACAACTCCTTCTATATTTCCAATTCTTCCTCCTTTAATCCAATTTTCTTCTGTTTGTATTATCTCAACACCTTTAATTTCAATATTTGGTTCAACATCTGGTGAAATATCTGATTTTTTTACAACTCCAGTAAGTCCAAAAAATTTAGTAGTTCCAAGGTCAATTGCTGTTATTACTTTTTCCATTCTATTTAAATTTTATGATGAAATTTTTAAATCTTGTATCTATATATTCAAAATCATTCTTTAAGTTTTTTAAAATAATGTAAAGTGTTTCAGACTTTTCTTTAATATTTTCTCTTGTGAAATAGATTTTTCTTGCTCCATCATTGATTTCAATTTTATTCAAATCAGAAATATCAATACTATCTATTTTAAAAAAATTTTTAATATTGAAATAATTATACCATTTATCAAGTTCCTTCAAAATAAAAATTTTTTCTAATTCTTCAACTCTATTTTTTTCTTCGTTTACCTTTACTCCATAGATTTTTAAAGGTATATTTTCATAATTTCTATTAATTATTACACCATTTTTATCAATTACATATTTTTTCCCTCTATCTTCTAAAACTGCCCATGGGACTTTTAAAATAATATTAATCTGAAGGGCGGATGGGAAAATTCTTATAATTTTGCAGTTTTCAACTTCAGAGATTGAGTTAATTTTTTCTCTTAAGTTTTCTATATCAAGAAATAATAAGTTTTTGTCTTTTTCCAATTCTAATAACTCTTTTATTAAAGGGGAGAGACTTTCTGGATAAATTTTTATTTCTTTAATTTTGAATATTTCAAGATTCCATAAAAAATTTAATACTTTCATTTTTATAAAATATAATCCATAGATTACAAAGCAGAAGGATAATAAGAAGAATAAAATTTTAAATTTTTTCTTTTTTCTTAAAGCGATTCTTTGTCTTATCTCTTCTATTTTTCTATTTTTCTTTTCCATTTTTCTAAACATAGTTTTAAAATTATTTCACACAATTGTTCAAAATCTATTCCTTTTGATTTTGCAGCATCGGGTAATAAACTTATTTTTGTTAGACCTGGAATTGTATTAACATCAAGAACAAAAGGTTTATTATTTTTATTAATAATTATTTCCATTCTTGCAAATCCAGAACATTTCAATACTCTATATGTCTTTTCTGCAATACTCTCAATTCTTTTTATAACTTTTTCTGGTAAATCAGGTGGGATAATATGAAAACTTTCTCCAGGTGTATATTTTGCCTTATAATCATAAAATCCTTTTTTTGTTCTAATTTCAATTATTGGTAAAATTTCAATCTTTTCGTTTCCTAATATGCCAACAGTTACCTCTTTCCCTTCAACAAATTTTTCTATAAAAACTTCATCATCTAAGGAAAAGGCATAATCTATTGCATCTTTTAGTCCATTTTTAGATTCAACTATTTTTACACCAATTGTAGAACCAAGATTAACAGGTTTTACTACAACAGGAAACTTAAATGGTATTTTTGGTTCTTTATTTTTTTCAACAATTACAAATGGTGGAGTAGGAATTTTATTATAAATTAATATTTCCTTACATATAATTTTATTCATACATATTGCAGAGGAAATAACTTCTGAACCAGTATATGGGATTTTAAGTGTTTCAAGAAAACCTTGAATTACTCCATTTTCTCCAATGCCTCCATGTAGAGCAATAAACACGCAATCTGGTTTAAATTTCAAAAAATTATTAACAAAATTTTTTTTAGATGGGTCAAAGAGTTTTGCATTATATTTTTTCTTTAATGCATTATATACACATCTACCAGATTTTAATGATACTTCTCTTTCAGGACTTTCTCCGCCATATAAAATTGCTATTTTCATTTAAAATCTCCTATTAATTCTATTTCTGTTTCAAGTTCAATATTAAATTTTTCTTTAACTTTTTCTTTGATTAATTTTATTAACTCATAAACATCTTTTGCTCTACCTCTTCCTTTATTGATTATAAAATTGGCATGCTTTGAAGAAATGAAACAATCTCCTATTGAATATCCTTTAAGTCCACATTTTTCAATTAATTCACCAGCATAAAATGGATAAGGATTTTTAAAAATACTACCTGCACTATATCCTAATGGTTGTTTTTCTACTCTTTCTTTTAAATATTTTTTTATCATTTCTTTAATTTTATCTTTTTTTTCTTTTTGAAGAAATAATTCTGTTTTTAAAATAAATTCATCCTTTTTAAAATCACTTTTTCTATAATCAAAAAATATTTCTTCTCTTCTCCTTTTTATAATTTTTAAAGTTTTGATATTAAGAGATTCTACATAATTAATTCTTTCTGAAATCCATTTTTCTTTCAATCCAGCATTATTTCTTATTGCTCCTCCTATTGTTCCTGGAATCCCTGATAAAAATTCAATACCAGATAGAGAGTTTTCAATACATATTTTTAATAATTCAGAAATTTTAAGTCCACATTCACATTCAATTTCTTCTCCTTTTAAAATAAAATTTTTCATCTTTAAAGTTGAAATAACAATACCATTAAAACCATCATCGCTTATTAAAACATTTGTCCCTTTCCCAAGAATTAAAAAATCTTCATTAAAATTTTCTATAATTTCAAAAATTTTTATCACTTCTTCTATATTTCTCGGGAAAATTAAATATTTTGCTTTACCACCACATTTAAAACTTGTATATTGCGCCATAGGAAAATCTTTTAATATATCCTTACCAAACTCTTTTAATAAGATTGATTCAAGTTTAGTATTTAGCATTTTTAAAATATAACCCTTTTGCTGGTACAGGAGGGGGAGCAAGTTTTCTATTTTTACTTTCAATAATTTTATATACCTCTTCTAATCCAATTTTCCCCTTCCCAACATAAATTAAAGTTCCAATTATATTTCTTACCATTTTATATAAAAAACCACTCCCCTCTATATCAATTATAATTAATTCTACATCTTCATCAATGAAAAACTTTTTCTTTTTAATAGTAATTTTGTAAATTTCTCTAATTGTATTTTTAACATTACTTCCAGATGATTGAAAACTTTTAAAATCATGTTTCCCAATAAATAATAAAGACGCTTTTTTCATCTTTTCAATATCAATTTTATCTTTAATAAAGTATGCAAGGTCTGTTAAAAATGGGGTCTTTTTTAATGAAATTATATATCTATAAGTCTTTCTTTTTGCAGAATATCTACTGTGGAAATCTTTTTCAACTTCTTTTACATCTTTTATATAGATAGAATTTGGGAGATATGAGTTTAAACCATTTTTAATATTTAAAGAGTTTAAATTTGTCTTTACTTTTAAATTCGCGATATAATTTATCCCACTTGCTTTACTATCTGTTCTTCCACATCCAATTATTTTAATCTCTTTATTAAAAATTTTTTTACATGCACTTTCAATCTCTTCCTGTATTGTTTTTTTATTTTTTTGTTTTTGCCATCCATAAAAATCTTTTCCCAAAAAAGATATAATAAGTTTAAAATTTTTTTCTTCCATCTACGCAAGTATTGAAACACTTGATGTAAAGATTATTTTTCTTGGACATTCCTCAACACATTTTCCACAATTGTCACATTTTTCATAATCAATTACTGCAAGATTATTTTCTATTTTAATTGCTCCTTTTGGACAAACTTTCACACATTTACCACATGCAATACAACCAGATTGACATATCTTTGTTACAATAGGCCCTTTATCAAATGAACAACATGCAATATAAATCTCTTTTTCTTTTGGAATAAGTTTTATAATATTTTTTGGGCATACTTCTGCACATTTACCACATCCAATACATCTTTTTTCATCAATTTCTGGCAAGTTCTTATCATTCATCTTCATTGCATTAACTGGACAAACTTTAACACAGTCACCAAGTCCAAGGCAAGCATAAATACATTCAAAATTTGTATCAAAAATTGCATTTAGAGCAGAACATGATTTTATAGTGGAATATTCAAATTTCTTCTTTGCATTTATACCACCATTACAACAAACTCTTGCAACAATTTTATTCTTTTCTTTTTTCTCAATTCCAAGCAACTTACATATTTCTGAAACTTCATTTTCTCCTATCAATACACATTTTTCAGGTGTTATCCTACCTTCCATTAAATTTTCAGCAAAGGCATTACATCCAGATAATCCACAACCACCACAATTTGCCTTTGGTAGAAGTTCATAAATCTTAGAAAATAATGGATTTTCTTCAATTTTAAACTTTGTATATATAAATGTAAGGAATACTCCAAAAAATAAACCGAGAGAGCCAACTATTAATATTGAATTTAACATTTTTCCTCCTCTCTTAATAAATCTGTCAAGATTTATTTTTTTCTTTAAGTTTTTCAAAGAGAATTTAATTTATATTTTATTATACCATTTTATTTTTGCTCTTACCATGACCCATTTTTCTCATTTTTATCTCCAATATTTCTTTATCTCATCTGGATTATAAAAACTCCTTTTTTTACATACTGCAAACATTATCCTTAATATTTTACCATT
>JAMWCO010000059.1 GCA_023818785.1 Candidatus Omnitrophota bacterium | reverse complement strand
ATTTTTAGTTTCCAATTTAGAAAGAAAATAGATAAGTGCCTCAATTTCCTCATCAAGAAGTGGCTTATTCTTATAAACAGGAATCATTGTAGGAAAGGGAATATCCTTTAAAGCAAGTTCAAGCCCCTCTGCTCCATAATTTTCATAACTAAAACTCAAATCAGGACCTACTTTACCACCACCAAAGGTAAAAATACCTTTTACAGTGTGACAGGAAATACAGGGTAAGCCCTTATTCTTATAAATTATTTCACCTTTAAAAAGCATTTTACCCCTTTCATACTTTTCTTTATTAAAGGGAATTTCTTCTTTGGTTATCTTTATTTCTTTTTTTTCTTCAACCTTTATTTCCTTTTTGGAAGAAAAATTTAAATATTCCAAAATAGAAAGTATTTCTTCTTCCTCTAAATTCTGGTCAGGCATCTTAATGCCATATACCTTTAAAAGGGAATCAGCTAATTTATCCTTTCCAAAAAAAAGAGAAGGTTTATTTATAAATTTTTTAAGCCATTCAATATTCCTTATTTCTGTGATTCCCATAAGGTCAGGACCTACCCTTTTCCCTTCACCGATTGTATGACAGGCTGAACATTTTTTAACAAAAATTTCTTTACCTTTTTCATAACTTCCAATTGTTATTAGAAATACAAAAATTAAATTCTCCATATTTTACCTCCATTTAGTTAGAATTCCTAATTATAAGAAAAAAAATATAAAATGTCAAGATTTATTCAAAAAGTTTTATTTTTTCTTTAAGACTATTTTTCAATCTTCTTTTATAAAACCTTGGGCAAAAGATGAACCCTTACTTTTTCTCCCTTTTTAATTAAAGTTTTATTCTTAGGGGCAAAAATTAAACAATCACCCTTTGCAAGGGATGAAAGCATATGGGATTCCTGATACTTAAGTGGTAAAACTTTATCACCATAAATCTTCCCCTTCAAAAAATATGCCCTATCATTCTTCTTCCTAATATCTTTTAATAAAGTTAATTTTTTCTCAGGGAGAAAAATATCCTTAAAACCTGACATTCTTCTTACAGCAGGATAAATATATTCATAAAAACAAAATAAAACTGCAAAAGGATTACCCGGCAATCCAAAAATTAAACTTTTCCCTTTTTTTCCGAAAAATAAAGGCTTCCCGGGCTTCTGAGCTACCTTATAAAAAACCCTCTCAACACCTTCACTTTTAAATAACTCCCTGACAAGGTCATAATCACCAACTGATATTCCACCTGAAAAAAGTATAAGATCATAAGATAAAAAACCTTCATAAAAATTATTCCTTATCTCATCAAAATTGTCACCTGAATACCTTATCTCAATATCAGAAATATTTAATGACCTTAAAGATGAATAAAGGGAAAAAGAATTGGAATCATATATTTTTCCTGGCAGAAGTTTTTCACCGGGTTTTATTAGCTCACTACCTGTAACTACTATAAAAACCTTAGGCCTCCTTATAACCTTCACTTTTTCTATACCAAGCATGGAAAGAAAACCAATAGAATTAGGATTTAAAACCTCTCCTTTTTTAAGAACCAGTTTTCCCCTTTTTACCTCCTCACCTTTATTCCTTATATTTTCTCCTTTTTTAAGACCCTTTTTTACAATTATATAATCACCTTCCCTTTCAACAAACTCCTGCATCACAACTGAGGTTGTATTTTCCGGTAGAGGAGAACCTGTAAAAACACGAAATGCTTCCCCTTCTTTAAGTTTTATTCCCTTATAATCACCTGCCTTTATTTCTCCAATCACTCTGAATCTATCACCCTTTTTAAACTTCTTATAACATAAAGCATATCCATCCATTGCCGAATTTGTAAAAACCGGTAAATCAATTGGAGAATGTATATCACGAGCCAGAACATAAAAGAGTGACTCTTTAACGGGAACTTCTATTTCTTCTAAGGTATATAGGGAATTTAAAAGGAGTTTTCTTGCTTTAAAGAAACTTATAAGATGCTTTCCCATAGTATTTTCACTCCAAAGGATAAAATTATAAGGTTTAAAATTTTTTTAACATAAATTGGTTTTAATTTATAAGAACCTAAAAAAGAACCTAAAATTGAGCCTGTAATAACAAAAAAAGTAAGGGGCAAAATTAAACTGAAATCAACATTACCCCTTATAAAGTGAAAAATAAAACCAAAAAAGGAATTAATCAAAACAAAAATGGAAAGTATCCCGGGTATTTCTTTTTCTGGGGTCCCGGAAAAAATTAAAACAGAGGAAACTAAAATTCCGCCACCTATCCCTAAAAGACCTGCTATTATTCCAGCAACAAACCCAAAAAATGGGACAATTGAAATTTTTATTCTGAACTTTAATTTCTTTATAAAATTCTCAAAAATTGAAATTACTGATAATAAAATCAGGACAAAACCAAGAATTCTCATAAATAATTCCCTTTCAACTTTTATTTTTGTGCCTATGTAAACACCTGAAAGGGAAAGTAAATAAAGTAAAGTTAAAAATTTAAAGCGGTTTTTAAAGTCAATATGAACCCTGTAATTTGAAAAGGCTATAAAAGAAGTGAGTACATTTAAAAAAAGGGAAGTTGAAGGCAAAAATTTATGGGGAACACCAGAAAAACTCATAAGAGCAACATAGGCAGAACCTCCACCAAGACCAACTGAGGAGTATATTAAAGCAAAAAGAAAAAAAAGAAAATAAACAAAGGGGCTGAAAAAATTCATTTTTCGTGTCCCCTTCCTTCCATCATTTTATAAATATGAAAAACATAAGGGAAAATTGCCCTCATTGATTCATAGGAACCCTTTGATGAACCCGGTAAAGTGATAATCAAGGTTTTACCACTAACACCTGATATTCCCCTTGATAGCATTGAATAAGGTGTTCTTTCATAACCATAAACCCTTGAAGCCTCCATTATTGCTGGAATTTCCTTTTCTATTAAAGGTCTTATAGCCTCAGGTGTTACATCCCTTGGTGAAAGACCTGTTCCACCAGTTGTGATAACAAGATTAAACTCCTCATCAATCCAATTTTTAACCTCCCTTTCTATCATCTCCTTTTCATCTGGAACAATTTTATATTCAATATTTTCTACACCACACTCCTTTAAAATCTTAACAATAATTTTGCCTGATTTATCCTCCTTTTTACCAGCATAAACAGAATCGGATACAACAAGGACACCTGCTTTAAAAGGAGTAGGAAGTTCTTCTATAAAATCTGATTTACCTCCTTTTTTCTCAACCAGTTTTATCTCCTTAATTTCTATATTTTTACTATAAGGCTTTAACATATCATAAATATTTAATGCAGCACAGGAAACAGAAAAAAGTGCCTCCATTTCACAACCTGTTCTTGAAATTGTTTTAACAGTAACTTCAATTATCATATTTTTTCCATCAATCTTATGTTCAAAAAAGACCCATTCAATAGGTATATTGTGACAGAAGGGGAAAATTTCAGAAGTCTTTTTTGCTGATTGACATGCAACAGCCCTTGAAATTTCAAAAATATCCCCCTTTTCAATTTCCCTTCTCTCAATTTTCTTAATTAAATCTTCATCCACCTCTATCACTGCCCTTGCCTTTGAGACTCTTAAAGTTTTAATTTTATCAGTTATATCAAACATATTTTTCCTCCTTCCACCTGTATTTATTATTACTTAAAATCTCCTTTTTCCATATTGGAACCTTACTTTTTATTTCATCAATAACAAACTGAATTGCCAAAAAACCTTCCTTCCTGTGAGAAGATAAAACAATAACTAAAAAGGCAACCTCCCCAGGTTTAACCCTCCCTATTCTATGTTTTACAATTATTTCCTTTACATCAAATTTTTTCATAGCATCTTCTACTATTTCTTCTATCTTTTTCTCAGCCATCTTTTTATAACTTTCATAAAAAATTTCCTTAACAAAAACTTTTTTATCAATAAAATCCTTTCTCACAAGACCTTTAAAAATTATAAGAGAACCCGTATTTTTATCATTATTTTTTTTAACAGTTTCTTTAATTAATTTATCTGATATTTTTTTATAAGTTAAATACCTCATCCGCCTGATATTGGTGGTAAAAAAGCAATCTCATCTTCTTCCTTCAAATCCGTGTCTCCATCACAGATTTTTTGATTCACAGCAATAAAAAAAATTTCCCTTTCAATTTCTGGAAATTTTTTATAAAGAAAACTTTTTAGTTCAGATAGGTCTTTTATACCTTTTATCTCCATTTCACTTTTTTTTGTTATTTCCTTTAATTTTCCAAAAAATAAAACCTTCATTTTAACCTCCAATTTTTCTCATAACAAAAAAACTCTCTACATTTTCACCTTTATCAAAAAAGGTTTTCTTAAGGGCTACAAAACCTTCTGGTTTTAATTTTACAGTTTTTAAAATAAAATCAAAAAGCTTTTTTTCCCTTATCCTTGGTCTCAGAAATTCTTTCAAATCATAACCTGTTTTATCAAATAAACATAAAACTATCTTACCATCAGAAGTTATTCTAAGTCTTGAACAGAAATCACAGAAAGGCTCTGTTATTGTGGATATAAATCCTACTTTTGTCACGAATTTTTTATCATCATAAAGAATATAATTTTCAGCAATTTTTTCTTTTTCTTGATAAAAAATGTTATATTTCTCCTTAATTTTTTCCATAATTTCTTTTTTAGAAATAAAAAATTTTTTCCAGTTATCATTGCCTGAAAGGGGCATATACTCTATAAATCTTACAATTAACTCTTTTTCCCTTGAAAATTCTATTAAATCAAAAATTTCCTCATCGTTTATTCCCTTTAACATCACAGTATTTATCTTTAAAGGAACTTTTAACTTAATACATAAATCAATACCTTCAATTATTTCATCAAGAAAATCAAATCCTGTTATCTTTTTAAATTTTTCCCTGTTTAAAGTGTCAAGACTTAAATTAACCTTTATACCGTATTCCTTTAAAAAATTAACTTTCTCTTTAATTAAAATTCCATTTGTTGTTATATTTATATCAATTTCAGGTATATTTTTTTTAATTTCAATAACTAAATTTTCAAATCCTCTCCTTAAAAGCGGCTCCCCTCCTGTAAACCTTATTTTTTTTATTGAAAAATACTTATAAAAAAAATTTATTAAAAATTCTATTTCCTCAAGGGAAAGTATCTCCTCCCTTTTAAAAAGTTTTACACCTTCCTCTGGCATACAATAAAAACATCTCAAATTACACCTGTCTGTTAAAGAAATCCTTATGTAATCAATTTCCCTTCCAAAACTATCTTTAAGAACCATAAAGATCTTCCCTTTTATTTATATTTTTAAGATAAAAATTATAATCACCAAAAATCCTAAGTTCTTCTTCCTTTACAAAATAAATTCTATATTCATTTTTTAATTTTAACTTTCTTATAAAACCCTTTATAGAATTACAATTTTTTAGATAATCACCAAGCTCTTCTTTAAAATTAAAACTTAAAAAAATAGGCAAAGGTCTATCCTCTGAAATTAAAATGATTTTTTCAAAATTAAACTTTTCAATAAGATTTAAAAAGAATTTTATAAACTCAACAGGAATAAAGGGCATATCCACAGGAAAAAACAAAACATTTTTATAATTTACTTCATTAAAAAAATTATAAATTGCATAAAGTGGTCCCATATACTTAATTTTATCCTCCATTAACTTTAAATTCAAATTATTTATTAGAATTCCTAACTTTTTTTCCATAATTTTCTTATCATCACAGAGAATAAAAATTTCATCAAAAAAATTTTTCAATTTAGAAACAATTATTTCTATCATAAATTTACCTTCAATTTTGAAAAATCTTTTATCAGTCCCGAATCTTTCTGATTTTCCACCTGCAAGGACACAAACCTTTACAATTTCATCCATCCTTTAAATTAATTAAAAGTTCATCAATCCTTTCTTTTGTTTCCGAAAGTAAAGATTTTGTTAAAAGGGAAAGACCTTTATAAAAGTAAGTTTCTGCTTTTTGAAAAACTTCTTCTAAGAAGTAAAAAGCCCAGGTTAAAATATGTTTTTCTAAAAATTCCTTTTGAAGTTTAAGAAACCTTTTAGCCTCATTCAAAGAAGAACTTTCCCATGCATTTTTTTCATGAAAGGAAAGTAAGGATAGAAATTTGAGTTCTATCCCAATATGGTCAGGGAGTTCATCTTCCACTATAATATTTATTCCTGAATTTAAATAAAAATTTAACACCTCCTTACAAAAATTTCCCATAAGTATATTTTCACCTCTCCAGACCGATTCATAGGGAGGAGGTAAGGAGTAAGTTCTTTTTATACCGCGCATGAGTTTAGTAAAATCTACACATAACTCATCCAGAATTTTCTCATCACTATACCTTTCTGTATGTTCATAAAATTTTTCAAAATATAAAGACAATTTTCTTAGATAATTCCTGAATTCCTCTCTTTTAATCTTTCTTAATAATTCAAGGTCTGGTCTTTTCAAGTAAAAATGGGAGAAAAATAAAAATGATTTACTTCTTGATTCTGCCTCCTTCTTTAATTCCTTTTCATCAATCATTTATATAACTTTGTTATGGCAGGACCTTTTTCCGAATGGCAATCAATACATAATTCCCTCATTACAACTCCCGGAGCATCTCTTTCAGGGAGTTTATACTTTCTCTGGTAAAGGTAATTTTCAGGGTATTTTTCTTTATGACAATAGGAGCATTCAATTTTTAAAATTTGAAAGTGGATGTTATGCCACCTCTCGCCGGGTTCCATTCCCCTTTCTTCTCCAGCATCAATTTTACCTTCCTTTATTTCCCTTGCTATTTTCTCTATTTCCTTCTTGTTAAAGGGTTTAAATTTTTCTTTAGAACCAGAAATTAAGATAAGACCTATAAAAAGAAAAAATAAAACTTTTTTCATAGTCCCTCCTTTTAAAATAAATAATAAACCTTGGGATTTGTTCCAAATTCTTCCTTTAGTCTTTTGCCATTCCTTTTTTTTATAAGTTTAACAACTTCACTTTCAGGGTCATCAAGGTCGCCAAAATATCTTGCTCCAGCAGGACAGACCGGAACACAGGCAGGAGTTGAATCATAATCACTTCCTGGTTTTTTGCCCTCCTTAATTGCCTTTTCTATTCTGTGCCAGCACAGTGTGCATTTTTCTGCAATACCTGGCTTTTTTCGGTGAAGGGGATGTCTTAAATTTTCTTTTAAAGTTTCATAGGGAGTTTCATAATCAGGGAAATAATTTTCTTTCTTATTTATATAATGAATCACACCATAAGGACAGGCAGCAATACAATATCTTTTCCCCCTGCATTTATCGTAATCAATTAGAACTATCCCGTATTCATTTTTTTTGATTGCCTTTTCAGGACAGGCTTTCATACACGGGGGATTATCGCAATGCATACAGTTCATGGGTATAAAAAATCTTTTCACATTGGGATAAGTTCCCTCCTCATATTCAATGACAAAATTCCAGTAATTTCCCTTCTGAACCATATTTTCAATTTTGCAGGCTGCAACACAACTTCTACAACCAAAACATTTTTTTAAATCTATAACAAGCCCATACCTTGCCATTTCTTAACCTCCTTTATGCTTTATAAATTTTTACCTTTGTATCATTGAAGGAATTTTCACCTGATATCAAATCAGGGTGAAGTTCTAATATAAAGTTTGGTAAAACTCCCTTTTTAGCATTAGATAGGAAAGATCTTGAAAATCTTCCATAATGATAACTTATAGCAACTGTTTCAGGTCTTATTCCTTCTGTTAACTTTGCAATAGCCTCTACTTTACCGATTTTACTTTCAACAATAATTTTATCTCCTTCGCCAATACCAAGTTTTCCTGCAGTTTTTGAATTTATCAAGCAGTAATTTGTGTCAGCATCATGGGAAATCTCGTTCAAAAGGGGATTTAAGGCATGAAAATCAGTTTGAGTTCTATACATTCTCTTATATGTGATAAGATAAAAGGGATATTCCTTATAGTCCCTCTTGCGATGAGGTGTTGGAAAGGCATGCTCTTTTAATGGTAAAGGAGAATACACTATGTCAAGAATTTTTCT
>JAMWCO010000058.1 GCA_023818785.1 Candidatus Omnitrophota bacterium | reverse complement strand
TTGATAAAGAAAATCCAGAAAAAGTTATTGCAAGAACGAAAGAATGGGTTTTTTCTCCTCTTAAAGAATATGAAAGAATAGGTAATGCTATAAATGTTGTTTTCCCTACTGGATTTATTTATAAAAAGGAGGAAGATAAACTTATAATTTATTATGGATGTGCTGATAGATGTATTTCTCTTGCTTTCGCTTCTATTTCTGATATAATTACTCTTTTGAAAAAGAATAAAAGCGTATAAAAAATATTTCTAAAATAATCTTTATGGAACAAATAATATACATAATTTCTTTTTTGTTATCTAGTTCAAATTATATTGTTGGTCTATCTATACCTCTATACTTAATTTCAAAATTTTCTGCCTCTCCTTTAATTCTTGGGATTGCTGGTTTTTTAGGAAATTTTTCCTATACAATTTTTACATATATTTTTTATAGAAAAAGATTGAAGATCCATTTTCCATGGTTTGTAATTTCTTCAATTTTGATAACATTTGCTTATTTTTCTCTTACCTTAATTAAATCTTATATATTTTTCTTTTTAATCTTATTCTTAAATGGTATCTTCTATAGCAGATTCTGGCCATCTATTCAATATTTTTTCAGCAAAAACATAGAAAAAGTTGATAGATATAATCTTTCATGGTCTATTGGAACAATCTTTGGAACTTTTATTTCTGGGTATCTATTTAAAATGAGAGAATTTTTGCCATTTATGGTAGGTAGTTTTTTTGCTTTTATTAGTTTTATTATTAGTAAAATCAATTTTAAAAAATTTTATGAATTTTATAAAAAATTGCCAGAAAAATTTTTTGTTGAAAACAAAATAGATAGATATACAAAAAAAATTATGTTTTTAAATTTTATTAATTTTTTTGGTATTGGTGGAACATTATATCTATTTCCAAAACTTGCAAAGATTATAGGTTATCCTTCTCCTTTGATCAGTAATATTTTAACATCTTTGTTTCTTATTAGGTTTTTTATGTTTTGGATATTCAGTAAAATAAAAGTTAAATTTACAAATGTGATATTATCTATTTCTTATATTTTAGTTTTTATTTCTCTTTTTTTCACAGGGATAATAAAGGTTCCTTTTTTACATTTTATTTTTATATCTATTCTTGGAGTAAGTTGTGCACTTTCTTATAGAATTACTATTATAACTGTAATTGAAAAAGGATATTCCACTGAATTAAATGAATCAATTATAGGAATTGGGTTTTTCACAGGCTCTTTAATTGTTGGTATTTTAGGTCAGATATTTGGTATATTTAATGGTTTTATCCTTTCAAGTATTTTGATTTTAATAATTTTTTTATTTCAAAAATTTCTATTAAAATAAAACCATGATTATAATAAAAATTTTCTCTGTGTTTTTGATAATTATCTTAGGCATATTTTTTAGAAAAAAAAGATTTATTTCTTCAATTACAATAAAAGAAATCTCTCTCATTATTACAAAAGTTTTCTATCCTTCTCTTATTTTCTCTTCATTTATCAAAAATTTTAATACATCTGATCTGTTGAGAAATTATCTATTGCCAGTTGGGACTATTTTAATTATGGTATGTGGCTATATATATGGAATTATTTTTTCACAATTTTTTATTTTTAAAGACCAGAAAGAAAAAGATGTTTTTAGATTTCAGTGCACAATTAACAACTATTCATTTTTACCTTTACCTATTATTCTTTTTCTTTACGGAGAAAAATATGTTTCTATGTTAATACTCTCAACTTTTGGCTCAGAGATTTCTGTTTGGACAATAGGTATTTTGGCACTCACAGGAAATAGATTTAAAAAAGAGAATTTGAAAAATCTTTTAAGCATTCCTATAATTTCAATAATTATTTCAGTAATTACAATATTTTTAAAAGATATCATTTCTATTGAAAACCAAACACTTATTGAAACTGGAAGAACAATTTTAAATGTAATAAATTTAATGGGAAATGCTACAATCCCTATTGCCCTATTTATTGCAGGTGCTAAAATGGGAGAAATTGAAATAAAAAAAATATTTTTATTCAAAACTTTAATTCTTTCAATTTTAAGATTACTTGTTATTCCATTGACTTCTATATTATTATTTAATATTTTTTCTTTTCCATCTGATATAATGAAAGTTCTAAATATTGTTGCTATAATGCCAACAGCAATTGCAAGTATTGTTTTAAGTGAAGCATTTGAAAGTGATAGTCAATTTGCAGCAGAAAGTGTTGTTCTTACACATTTATTATCTCTATTTACTATTCCTATTTTTCTAACTTTTTTCAATAAAATTTTTTAGATAAGGATAAATATTTTCTGGGTTTATTTGCTCAATTTTTTGTCCTTTTCTTATTTTTATTTCAACTTTACCCTCTTTTACTTTTTTGCCAACAATAACTTGGAAAGGGAATCCACAAAGGTCTGCATCTTTAAATTTTACTCCTACACTCTCATCTCTATCATCAAAAATAACTTCAAGTTTTTTTTCAATCAATTCATTATAAATTCTTTCACTAATATTTAAAATAAGTCCATCCTGCATATTTGTTGGTATAATAACAATTAAAAATGGTGAAACTGATATCGGCCATATAATACCATCTTTATCATAATTACCTTCAATTATTGCAGCAACTATTCTACTTACTCCTATTCCATAACAACCCATATATATTGGTTTTTCTTTACCATCTTTATCAATAAAGTTTGCTTTCATTGATATACTATATTCAAGACCAAGTTTAAATATATGTCCTACTTCAAGTTCACTACATTCACCTTCTGCTACAAACTCTTCTGAAAATTTACCTCCAATAACTCCACTTTCTGCTTCCTTTATAGTACATTTAAGTCCACACTTTTCAAATATTTTATTATATGTTTCTTTCATTAAATTATATGATTTATCAAGTCCTTTTTCATCTAAATCAAAACTATAAGCATCTTTCATTAAAAATTCTCTTGCTCTTATTATTGCAAATCTTGGTCTAATCTCATCTCTAAATTTTGTTTGTATTTGATAAAATATAATAGGAAGTTGTCTCCATGACTTTATATATCTTCTTACAATGTCAGTTATAACTTCTTCATGAGTAGGACCAAAAATCATCTCTCTATTATGTCTATCAATAAATGTAATCATATCCTTTCCCATTTTATTAAAACGGCCTGTTTCCTTCCATAAACTTGCAGGTTGTAAAGATGGCATAAGTAATTCAATTGCACCTGCTTCATTCATACTTTTTCTAACTATATTTTCAACCTTTTTTAAAACATTTAAACCAAGAGGTAAATATGTATATACACCAGCAGAAAGTTTATCTATTAGACCTGCTCTTACCATAAGTTTATGACTAATTGTTTCTGCTTCTTTTGGTGCTTCTTTTTGTGTTGGTATAAAATATTTGCTCCATCTCATTTTAACTCCTTTTTCTTAAATAAATAGAAATATTATACAATTTTTTATTCTTTTAAACTATTTTTTCCTATATATTTTTCCTGGCAATTCTTCAATAATTCCTTTAATTTGAAGTTTTGTAAGAAAAGAAAATAAAAGAGATGTTGATATACCTGTTTTTATCAAAATTTCTTCAAGTTGTAATGGTTGTTCTAAAAGACTTAAAATTTTTTTCTCTATTTCTGTTTCAACTTCTATTTCTTTCTTCTCCTTTTTTTCAAATTTAATATTTAATGATGTAAGTATATCCTCTATATTTTCAACCAAAATTGCTCCCTCTTTTAATAGTTTATTTGTCCCTTTTGAATATAATGTATCAATCCTTCCAGGTAAAGCAAAAACATCTCTTCCCTGTTCAAGAGCAAAATTTGCTGTAATTAAAGCACCACTTTTTGGTCCTGCCTCTATAACAATAACACCTTTTGAAAGTCCTGATATAATTCTATTTCTTTTTGGAAAATTATATTTGGTAGGGAGAGTATTTGATGGAAATTCTGTTATTATAGCGCCATTTTTTATTATTTCATTTTCAATTTTTTTATTTTCTGGTGGATAAAAATTTTTAAATCCAGAACCAAGAACTCCTACTGTTTTCCCTCCAACTCTTAAAGCACCTGTATGACAAGCAGTATCAATCCCTCTTGCAAGACCACTTACAATAATAAAACCTAATGAGGCAAGTTCAGATGCAAATTTTTCTGCCATTTTTAAACCATAAATAGATGGATTTCTTGTCCCTACTATACTTATTGAGATTTGATTAAGATTTACATTCCCTTTAACATATAGTAAAATAGGTGGATCAAAAATTTCTTTAAGTAAATAAGGATAAAGAGGGTCATCTATAGTTAAAATATTTATCCCTTCTTTTTTAATATATTCAATTTCTTCTTTTATAGGTAATTCTTCCCATTTAACTATTTTCTCTGCGAGATTTTTTGATATCCCAAGAGATAAAAGTTCTTCAATTCTTAAATTAAATAGTTCTTTTATACCTTCCATCTCAATAAATTTTTTAATTTTAGGCCATGATATTCCTATCAAATTTAAGGCAATCCAGTAAACTTTATCTTCCATTTTAGAATATATCTGATGAGAAAAGTTTTTGATATTCACTTATAGCAAACCTATCAGTCATTCCAGCAATATAATCACATATAACAATCTCTTTCTTTTCTTTCTCAATTTTCTTCTGTATATGAAGGGGTAATTGTTTTGGCTCTTTATAATATGCTTTAAAAAGTTCTTTTATTATTCTACCACCTTTTTCTGTCATTCTTATCACTTTTGGGTGCGTATACATTTTTTCTTCAAGAAACTTTCTTAACTCAGCATGTTTTATCATTACCTGTTCTGAATTTTTTACAATCAAATCCATATTTCTTACATCATCTACTGATTTAGGATTTAATTGAATTAAATTTTTCTTTGTCTGTTCAATAACATCACTAACAAGGTAATTTATTAAATTTCTTATCATTATATGCCTTTTATGCTTTTCTGGTTTTTTTTCTATTTCAGAAATTTTTTCTACTTCTATCCATAATTCAACTTTCTTCAAGTCATTATATTCAATAATTCCTGATTTAATTCCATCATCAAGGTCATGACAGGTGTAAGCAATCTCATCAGCAATATTAACTATCTGAGTTTCAATAGATGGTGATTTAAACTTTATAAATTCTCCATATTCTTCTTCTATTAAAGGGATATCGTAACTTGTTGTATGTCTTATTATCCCTTCTCTAACTTCATATGTTAAGTTTAAACCTGGAAATTCAGGATATCTATTTTCAAGAAAATCTACTATTCTTAAACCTTGTCTATTATGTTCAAAACCTCTATAACTAAGTGATTGCATGATTTCATTTAAAACATTTTCTCCTTTATGTCCAAAAGGTGTATGTCCAAGGTCATGACTAAGTGCAATTGCTTCTACAAGGTCCTCATTAACTCTTAATTCTCTTGCAATCGTTCTTGCTATCTGCTGAACTTCAAGAGTATGGGTAAGTCGGTTTCTGTAATAATCACCTTCATGATAAATAAAAACTTGGGTTTTATATTCAAGTCGTCTAAATGCAGTTGAATGAATAATTCTATCTCTGTCCCTCTGGAAAGGTGTTCTAAAAGGATGCTCTTGTTCTTTATATCTTCTTCCTAAACTTTCAAAACTAAAAACTGCATATTTTTCAAGTATTTCTTTCTCAATCTGTTCTCTTTTCATCTTTTTCTGGTAGGTATTTTAAGGGGTCAACATTTACTCCATCTATAATAATTTCAAAATGTATATATCTTTTTCTTTGTGTCCCTGATTTTATTTTACCTATTGGTTCTCCTTTTTTTACTCTTTCTCCATTTTTAACTTTAATTTCAATATCATGAGCATAAACTGTATATATTGATTGAGGATGTTTTATTATAATTGTTTCACCATATTTTTTTGTATTTCCAGTGAAAACAATTTCTCCATCTAATGAGGCAAAAACATCTATTCCTTGTTCAACCATCAAATCAATCCCTTTATTTCCAAGTTCTCCAAATCTGCATATAATTTTACCATCACAAGGCCAGATAAAAACATTATCTTTAACTATCTTTATTTCTGTTTCAGAAGGTGTCTTTGGTGTAATTTGGGGTTGCTGAATCTGTATATCAGTTGGGGGTAAAAGCGCGTAGGATGGTTGTTTTTTATCTGTTTGTGGAATTAATAATTTCTGTCCAACTGATATAGTTTCATCCTTTAAATTATTTGCCTTTTTTATCCTTTCCACTCCTTCTTTAATTTTTTCAACTGTCTCCCCTTCATAATAATATTTTGAAATTCTGAATAAATTTTCTCCTTTTTTCACTATATGGTATGTATAACTTTCCTTTTGGGGTTTTGTAGCCACATTTATAGCACAACCAGAAATTAAAAACATAAAAAATCCCAATTCAATTTTTTTCAATATTTTCATTTTTTTTTAAAATTAACCATAGGTTTTTATCTCTTTCTTTTTTAAAATGAATAAGGATATATAACCCTTTTACTTTTTCTCCTTTTAATTCAAATTCTATTTTATTTTTCTCATTTTTTATCAATTTATACTCCCCTTTATCCCATATCTTAACTCTTCCTGCACCATAATAACCTTCTGGGATTTCTCCTTCAAAATTGGCATATTCAAGCGGATGGTCATCCACTTCCACAGCAAGTTTTTTACTATTCTGTTTTTTAGGTATTTCCTTTGGTATTGCCCATGATTTTAAAACTCCATTCATTTCAAGACGCAAATCAAAATGATGATGAGTTGCAAAATGTTCTTGAATAACAAAAATCATTTTACTCCTTTCTTCGGACAAATTTTATTTGATGGACAATTCTCACAATCAGGATTTTTTGCTTTACATATATTCCTTCCTAAAAGAATTAATCTAAATGGAAAGTCAATCCAATTTTTTTTGGGGACTATTTTCATAAGGTCTTTTTCTATTTTTTCTGCATCAGTATTTTTTGTTAAACCAAGACGATAAGAAACTCTTTTTACATGAGTATCTACAACAATCCCTTCTGCAATACCAAAACCTTGTGATAGAACAACATTTGCTGTTTTTCTTGCAACTCCTGGTAGTTTAAGTAAATCATCCATTTTATTAGGGACTTTTCCATTATATTGATTGAGAAGTATTTCACACAATTTTTTTATATTCTTTGCTTTATTCCTATAAAAATTTACTGATTTTATTTCATCCATTATTTTTTTTAAATCTGCATTTACGAAATCAACTGGTTCTTTTAACTTTTTAAATAAAGAAGATGTTACTTTATTTACTCTTTCATCGGTTGTTTGTGCAGATAGAATTGTTGCGATTAAAAGTTGAAAAGGATTTTCAAATTTCAATGCTGTTTTTGCTTCTGGATATTTCTTCTCCAAAATTTTAATAATATTTTTTACTTTACTCATCTTGAAATAATTTTATTGAAAAACTAAATCTTTGTCAAACTTATAAGATTCAGATGGATTTAATTTAGTCCTAAAAATTTTACCGAACCGGGTTCGGAAAAACTTGACAAAATTTTGTTTAAGGTATAACATTTAAATAAATTGTTGAATAAATAGACAAATGGAAAAGAAGAAGATAGTTTATAAGAAAAAGTTTGAACTGATTAAAGAGGATTTGCTTAAAGAAATTTTGAAAATGAAGCCAGGAGAAAAATTGCCAACAGAGTATGAACTTGTAAAGATTTATAATGTAAATAGAGGAACAATTAATAAGGTTTTATCTTTTCTTGAACATGAAAGATTGATTGAAAGAAAGACAAAAGTAGGTACAATTGTTAGACCAAGAGAAGGAAGAAAATTAAATTATAGGATAGGTGTTTTAATAGAAAGGGCAACTGGTCATGTTTATGGAAAATTGACCCACTTATTAATAAGACAAATACAGGGAAATTTATACTTTCCTGTTCTTATTGATAATACTCCTGGGAAAGAAGAAATTTCTTTAAATCAAATTGAGGATGTAATTGAAAATAGACCTGAATTTATAATTATTGATGGTGTTGGAGATTTCAGATTTGATTTAATAAAAAAAAATATTTCAAAGATTAAAAATCTTATTTTTATAAATAAATTTGAGTCAGAATTGAAATTTAAAGCAACATTTATTCTTTCTGA
>JAMWCO010000057.1 GCA_023818785.1 Candidatus Omnitrophota bacterium | reverse complement strand
ATCCTGTTTTAATTGAAATAAATAGTGGTAATGAATCTCAGAAATCAGGAGTTTTACCTGAAGATACAGAAAAATTAATTTATGAAATTTCAAAACTTGATAATATAAAAATAGAAGGACTTATGACCATGGGACCAGTTGTTAAAAATACAGAAGATATTAGACCTTATTTTAGATTAACAAAAAATTTATTTGAAAAATTTAAAAATTTAAACTTGTCAAATGTTGAAATGAAATACTTATCAATGGGAATGACAGATACATGGAAGATAGCAATTGAAGAAGGAGCAAATATAATAAGGATAGGAACTGGAATTTTTGGCCCAAGAACTTAAAAAAGGAGAGGTGGCTGAGTGGACGAAAGCGGCCGACTCGAAATCGGTTTCCACTACAAAAGAGTGGACGGGGGTTCAAATCCCTCCCTCTCCGTCTTTTTTCCGAACCCGGTTCGGAAAATGGGAAAGGAGGAGGGAAAATGAATGTGGGAGTTCGTTTAAAAAGACCAAGTCCTAATTTTGAAAATTTTAAAAAAGTTCTTTTAGGAGAAAAGAAAGCAGATAGAGTCCATTTTGTAGAACTTTTGATGGATTATGAAGTTAAAAAATATATTACAGAAAAATATTTTGGAGAAAAATGGGTTGATTATTCAGAAGAAAATAAAGAAAAATATATAAAACAAGAGATTAACTTCTGGTATAAACTTGGTTATGATTATGTAAGAATTGCAGGTGGAATTTCTTTTTCTGGTAAATCAAGGAGAACAAAAGATACAGCAATATTGTCAAAAGGAGAAAGAGAATGGGTAGAGGAAAGAGTGGGAATGATAAAAAACTGGGAAGATTTTGAAAAATATCCATGGCCTAAAAAAGAAGAAATTGATTATTCAATATATGAAATTGCATCAAAAAACTTACCTGAAGGAATGAAAATGTTGGTATGTCCAAGTAGTGGTGTTTTTGAAATAAGTAGTGAAACTTTGCTTGGATTTGAAAATATGAGTTATTTAATAGTAGATGATTTTTCTCTTGTTGAAGGTGTTTTTAATAGAGTAGGGGAGATTATATATGAATTTTATAAAAATGTTATAGAAATAGAAAATGTTGAAGGATTTTTTCAAGGAGATGACCTTGGATTTAAAACTTCTACCTTTTTATCTCCAGAACATTTAAGAAAACTTGTTATTCCATGGCATAAAAAATATGTAGAGATTGCACATAAAAATGGGAAGATGTACTGGTTTCATTGTTGCGGCAATATTTTAAATGTTATTGATGATTTTATTTATAATGTTAAGATAGACGCTTTTCACTCTTTTCAAGATGAGATTTTACCTGTATGGGAATTTAAAGAGAAGTTTGGAGATAAGATTGCTGTTTTAGGTGGTGTTGATGTAAATAAACTTACTACTTTTGATGAGGTAAATTTAAGAAAATATGTAAGAGGGATACTTAATAAATGTATGCCTTATAGATATGCTTTGGGAAGTGGGAATTCAATTGCAAATTATATTCCAGTTGAAAATTACTTAATTATGCTTGATGAAGGAATGAGATATTCTAAATTTTAAAACTATAACCCTCTTGAAGCATTATTAAAAAATTTTTAGGTGGTACATAATTTGCTATAGAATTTCCAGAACCAAGTATATATCCAGAGCCAGAACATTTTTCAAGTATTTCTCTTATATATTTTCTCAATTCATTTTCCTTTAATGTAGATAATTTACCAACATCAACACCTCCAATAATCCCAATTTTATTTCCATATTTTTCTTTAAATTTCCAAACTGGCAAAATTTCATCTTCAAATGAATGTTTTGCATCAATTTTTACTTCCTCTATTAGGAAATCCATCAATGATTCAATATTTCCACATGAATGTAAAATGTAAACTTTCCCATTTTTATGAGCAAGTTCTGCAAGTTTTTTATGCCATGAAAGTATATAATTTTTTAAAAATTCTGGAGGAAGTAATGTCTGTGTTTTAAATCCCATATCATCTCCCTGAAATATCCCAATAATTTTTTCAATCTTAATAAATTTCTTAGTTGTATTATAAATTATTTCACCAACCTTTTCAGTTGTCTTTCTTACAAGTTCTTCATTATCATAAATAAAATAGCATAGATTCTCAAATCCAAATAAAAACATAACTGTTTCAAAAATTCCTTGAGAAATAGATAAAAAAATTCCCATATTTTCTGGTAAAATTTCATTTAAATATTCAAAGACCCATCTATCAACTTTGTCTGGATCCGGCCAGATATAATTTTCAAAATCATTTAAGTTTTTTATTAATCCTTCGTGTTCATCAGCCCATATTCTTTTGCCTCTTGAAAGAAAAGCAGTATCAGAAGTTTCTTTTTTTACTAAATCAAATTTTAAATTTGAAGAAAATCTGAAATCTGAACTCAATCTTATTGTATCAAATCCAAGTTTATAATAAATTTTTACAATATTCTCAATTGTTTTTTTCTGTGTTTCATAATCATTAGGTTCAATCCATTTCTCACCAAAATAATCTTCCCATAAAAATCTTAAAATCTCTTTATCTATATGAAGTTCAGCAGAATGGATTCTTTCCCCTTTATCCTTTCTCAACAAGACACTTATAAACTCCTTCACATTTGGTTGAGGGAATTTAAATTTCATATAATCTATTATACAGAATTAAAAATATAAGGTAAAATAAAATTAATGGAGAAAGAAGTAAAAAGGTATAGGATTAGACCTAAAGAATATTTATGTTTAACACCAGAAGAAGCAATTACAACTGGAATAAGTACTGGAGAACAAATAATTGAAGAAGTTTTACTGGTAAAAGAATTCTCTTTAACTGCTTATATGTATGGTGCAATAAGAAATTTACCTGAAGAAGAGTTAAAAAAAATCCCTATTAGTGAAAGAGGGGAAAAAATCTTTGAAAGTAGAAAAGAAGCGATAAAATATATAAAAGAAAAAGGGGAGGATTTATTTCTTCTTTATGTTGTTAAAGAAACGAAAATGTTCCCAAAGGAAGAAATCAAATGGGATGAGGTTGAAAATTCTATAGATACTTTTTTAGAAAAGATAAAAGAGTTTGAAAAAGAAGAAGTAAAAATTTAATTATAAATCTTTCAAAAAATTAGTTAATTCTCTTATGAGTGTCAAAATATGAACAACTTTTTCTCTTTCAAATATTGGAATTTTTCTTGTTTCAGTAATAATTTCTTTATCCCTTATCAAATTTTTTTCCTTAGTTATTAAAATGTCACCTGTATCAAATACTTTTTGATACTCATTTTTAATATTTTCTGTTAAAAATGGATATACATCAAAAATTTTTTTCCCAATCACATTACTTTCAAATCCTAAAATTTTATTCCAATTTTTAAATGTTTCATTTATATATAGAATATTATATTCTCTATCAATTATATGAATTGCTTCTGGAATATTATCAAGAAATTTTATTAATTTTTTTTCAATATCATCTTTTATTAATCCTTTACTTGAAGTTTCTGTGCCATAATTTATTATTTTAATAATATTACCTTTTTCATCCTTTATGTAGATATTTCTCCATTCTATGATTTTTAAAGTTTTATATTTTGTTTCAATTGGACTCTCATAATATTTATATTCTTCAATTTCTCCTTCAATAATTTTATTAAAAACAAACCTTAAACTATCTTTTATATTTTCTGGAATACATTTTTCAAACCAATTTTCTCCTGTTAATTCATCATATGAATAACCAAGTATTTTGGCACCATTTTCATTTATAAATTCAATTATTCCATATTTATTAAGAACTATAATTATACCCGGAAAATGAGAAATGATATTTTTTAAATTTCTAACTTCTTCTTTCAAATTTTTTATCTCTGTTTCCTTAAACAAAATTATATTCTCTAATTTTTTAATTTCTTCTTCCATTTGTCTCCCTAAAAATATTTTAATCTTTTTTTTTAAAAAAAGGAAATATTTATATTATAAAACAGATTAACTCATTAGTTCCGTATCCTGGTTTTATTCAGAAAATACGAAGTTTAAATTTTTCGCGACCTGCCAAGCAGAGACCTGAATATTGACTTTTTAAAAAATAGGAAGTATTTTATATTATAAAGCGGGATTAACTCAGCGGTAGAGTGCGAGCTTCCCAAGCTCGTGGTCGCGGGTTCAAATCCCGTATCCCGCTTTGATAATCTTCATTGAAAAGGGATGGTTTCGGTAATACAAAGGCAATAAGAAAAAACATAGTAAAAATTGAAAACTTAAAAGTATGGTAGAGATGAAGGAAAAGGAGAAACAATCCCGTATCCCGCTTTGATAATCTTCATTGAAAAGGGATGGTTTCGGTAATACAAAGGCAATAAGAAAAAACATAGTAAAAATTGAAAACTTAAAATAGAGGAGAAATTGAGGGGAAGAAGAAAGAATCCATATTTGCTGTAGTATAGTCCTTTTTGAAAAACAAATTTTTAATTTTTTATTCTGATAAGGATAAGAACTCTTGACAAAATTTTATTCTTAAGGTATAATATTACTAAATTGGTCGTTATAGTAATAAAAAGGAAAAAGGAATGAAACTTTCTGCAAGAAGTCGTTATGGTGTAAGAATAATGTTAGAATTGGCTTTACATTATGGTGAAGGATTTATTCCTGTTAAAAAAATTGCTAAAAATCAAGAAATTTCAAGAAGATATGTTGAGCATTTGATAGTTTCATTACAAGCGGTTGGGTTAGTTAAAACTATTCGTGGTAAAAATGGTGGATGCATTTTGGCTAAACCACCATCTCAAATTAAAATTGGGAAAGTTGTAGAAACATTAGAAGGTTCTTTAGCGCCTGTATATTGTGTAGAGAATAGGAAGTTATGTTCACGGGAGAAAATATGTGTTGCCCGAGATATATGGATTAAAGTAAAGGAAGCAATTTTAAATGTTCTTAATTCTATAACATTGGAAGATATGGTTAAATGGCATAAGGAAAAATTAAAAGGAAATGAAATAAATATTTATTATATTTAAAAAAGGAGGGAATAATGGAAAATTTAGAGTCAAAAAGTCCTCAAGAGATATTAAAGTATGCATTAGAGAAATATCAGGATAGAGTTGCTTTATCTTCAAGTTTTGGTGCAGAAGATGTTGTTTTGATTGATATGCTTGTGAAGGTTTCTCAAGATTTATCTTTAAATTTTCAACCACGGATATTTACTATTGATACAGGAAGACTTCCTCAAGAGACATACGATGTTATGGATAAGATAAAAGAAAAATACAAAATAAATATTGAGGTATATTTCCCTGATGCAAAATCAGTAGAAGAGATGGTGTCCAAATATGGATTTAATTTGTTTTACAAAAGTGTTGAACTTAGACAGTTATGTTGTAAGATAAGAAAAGTTGAGCCATTGAATAGAGCATTAAAAAATTTAGATGCATGGATTTGTGGCTTAAGGCGTGAACAATCTATTACAAGAATAAATATTAAAAAGATTGAGATTGACTATGCACATAATTCAATAGTAAAAATAAATCCACTTGCTGATTGGACAGAGAAACAGGTGTGGGATTATATAAAAGTTAACAATGTGCCTTATAATATTTTACATGATAAAGGATACCCAAGTATTGGATGTGCTCCATGTACTCGTGCAATAAAACCTGGAGAAGATATTCGTGCTGGGCGTTGGTGGTGGGAAGCACCAGAAAAAAAGGAATGTGGACTTCATAAAAAAATATAGTAATTAACATGTGAGGTGTTAAAATGAGACAGCCACATGGTGGGAAATTAATAAATAGGATACTTGATAAAGATAAAAGGAAACTTATAAAAGATAAAATATTTCTATTTAAAAGCATTATGTTAAATAAAAGACAAATATCCGACTTAGAAATGATTGCAATAGGAGCTTTTAGTCCTTTGGAAGGATTTATGAATAAAGAAGATTATGAAAATGTTTTGTATAATATGAGATTGGCAAATGGTTTGGTATGGCCTATTCCAATTACTTTGCCTGTAAATAAAGATGAAGCAAAACGTTTTGAGAAGGGAGAAGATATTGCTCTATTGGATGAATTTGGGACAGTGCTTGGAGTTCTTCATTTAGATGAGATTTATCAATATGATAAAGAATTAGAAGCAGAAAAAGTATATAAAACGAAAGACTCAAAACATCCAGGAGTCAATATTCTTTATTCTCAAGGAGATGTGTTGCTTTCTGGTAAAATAAGTCTTCTTGAAAAACCTAAACATACTGAATTTACCAATTATTATTTGACCCCTGAAGAAACAAGAAAAATTTTTAATGAAAAGGGATGGAATACTATTGTTGGTTTTCAAACAAGAAATCCTATTCATAGAGCCCATGAGTATATTCAAAAATGTGCATTGGAGATTTTTGATGGATTATTTTTACATCCAATAGTTGGTGAAACGAAGTCTGATGATATACCTGCAGATATAAGAATGAAATGTTATGAGGTCTTAATAGAGAATTATTATCCTAAAAATAGAGTAATTTTGGCAATTAATCCTGCTTATATGAGATATGCTGGTCCAAGAGAAGCAATTTTTCATGCAATTATAAGGAAAAATTACGGTTGTACACATTTTATAGTAGGACGAGACCATGCAGGTGTTGGCAATTATTATGGTCCTTATGATGCACAGCAAATATTCAAAAAGTTTAAGGAAGAAGAAATTGGGATTACTCCATTATTTTTTGAAAATGCATTTTATTGTAAAAAATGTGGAGGCATGGCTTCTTCTAAAACATGTCCGCATAGTGAAGATGAGAAAATTATATTTAGTGGCACGAAAGTTCGTCAAATGCTTCAAGATGAAAAAATACCACCTCTTGAATTTACTCGTCCTGAGATTGCAAAGATATTAATTAAAGGTATGAAACAAAAATGGACGGAGTATAATATATGATTGAAAGGATAATTTTATTAATTGTTTCTATATTTTTAGGAATGAATATGGGTGCTTCTGGATTTTCAATATCATTTACACCATCATACGGCAGTGGTTTGTTAACAAGGAGAAAAGCGAGTTTATTTTACACTATATTTGTGTTGATTGGAGGGCTTTTAATTGGTCCAAGAGTAGTTACTACATTGGTCACAAAAATATCACATGTATCCTTTGGAAATTATTCTGGTTTAATTATAATTATCTCATCAGCAATAATGATGTTTATTGCTAATTTACTGAAAATACCACAATCAACAAGTTTTATAACTGTAAGTGCTTTTACAGGTGCTGCTTTTTACTATCATAAAGTAAATTGGAATACAATAATAAGAATTATCTACATAACGGTTATATTCTCTTGTTTAACATTTTTAATTACATACTCTATTAAAAAGATATTTTATCCGCCAAGAGATAGTAATTTTAGATTATACGAAAAATCATTTGTTCACAATGAAAAATTAAAAAAGTTTATTATAGGGACAAATCTTTATTCGTCTTTTGCTATAGGAACAAATAATATTGCCAATGTAGTAGCACCTATTATGTTATCTTTTCCTATAGACTTAATGCTATGTATTTTTCTTGTAGGACTATCTTTTGGTATAGGTAGTTTGATATTTGGTAAAGGTTTAATAAATACACTTTCAAAAGAGGTAATACCTATAGGACAAATTTCAGCAGGAATAATATCACTTGTAACTTCAGGTTTTGTAATAATTGCTTCTTTGCTTGGTCTCCCAGCACCATATGCTCAATTTATCACTTTTTCAGTTCTTGCAATAAGTAGCGTAAAAGATGGGTTTTATTTGACATATAAAAAGTTGGTTTTTAAAAGAATAATTTCGGTATGGCTTATAACACCAATTTTAACATTTTTATTAACTTATTTATTACACTTTTTATTAATAAGATGATTCATTTAACAAAAGAGCAATATCTGGAAATAATACAACATTGTCAGAATGAATATCCAAAGGAAGCATGTGGTATTTTATGTGGTAAAATTGTTCAAAGTTCATCATCAAATGTTAAACGAATTGTAACTAATATATATAAAATGGCTAATATATCAGATAGTCCAGAAACATGTTATTTTATGAATCCAGAAGAACAATTAAAGGTTTTTAAAGAAATCCGTAAATTAGGAATTGAAATGTTAGGTATATATC
>JAMWCO010000056.1 GCA_023818785.1 Candidatus Omnitrophota bacterium | reverse complement strand
GGAGGTAAAATGTTTGAAATTCTTTATATGAGTGAACAAGGATTGAGCGAGGAAATAGGTGATATCTGTGGGAATTTGAAAATTGGGGTCAAATATCGAAAATCTTATTCTTCCCCACCTGAGGATGTTTGCCTCAAATTTTATATTGGAATCTTGTAAAGGAGGTTTTAAATGTTTGAAATTCTCTATGAGAGTGAAAAACTATTGGGAGATATTACAGATGATTGCCCCAAGGGATGTATTACAATTCAGATCGGTGTTATTGCATGTATAGGATTATGCATTGGGAAGTACCAAAAGTGAATAGTTAGGTAAAGCTATAGTTCGAGGGTGTAATCATAGAGGAAAGGAAATTTTGTCTTTATTAAAGTTTAAAAATTTTTAGGAGGCAAAATGTTTGATGTTTTATATGAGAATTATGAAAATAATGGAAAACTAAATAATAGTGATTGTTGGTTGATTGAAATTGGGGTATTTGGTAAATGCTTGAGATTTTACATAGGTATTCCATCTAAAGAATAAAATTAATAATTGATTAAATTATAACTGAAGCTAAATGGAAAAGAAAAACTTAAAAATTGATAAAAATGTAAGAATTTTAGATTTTAAAGAAGAAATTGTATTAGTTCACCTCAAAAATAGTTCATTTATAAAACTGAAAAAGGAGGGATGGAATTTTATAGAGGACTTTTTAAGCGGTGGAGATAAATTAAATATTTTAGAAGTTCAAGAGAAAGAGAAATTTTATGCATTGTTGGAATATCTTAAAAATAAAAAATATTTAATAGCTGAATATTTTGATATTGATAGTGAAATTAAAAGTAGAAGTAGTGAAAGATTACCAGAAAATGCATATTATGAGGTGACAAAATATTGTAATTTAAAATGTAAATTTTGCTACGCAAATCCTCGATTTTCATTACAAAGAGTAAAGGGAGATATAAATTTATCAACCAAAATTTTGACCGAAAGTGCCAAAAAATTAAATATAAAAAACTTAGTTCTTACCGGAGGGGAGCCACTTTTAAGGGAAGATATATTTGATATAATAAAGCTTTCAAAAGAAAAGTTCGAAAATGTAATTCTTACCACAAATGGTATCTTAATAAATAAAGACATTGCAAAAAAGTTAAAAAATAGTGAAATAGATATCATTTCTATTAGTTTAGAAAGCCCAGAAAAGAAAATTCATGATAGGTTAAGAGGTAAAGGAACTTTTGATAAATGTCTGGAAGCAATTAAGAATTTAAAAGATGTTGGCTTCTCAAAGGAATCTATAAATATTTGTGCAACAATTAATAGAACAAATCTATGGACATTAGAAAGATTCAGAAAATTTGCAAACAATTTAGAAGTTACCATGAGTTTTAGTCTTTTTCAACCTGCGGGTAGAGGTGCTATTCATCCAAGCTTTAAATTAAGTGGAAGCGAGTTTAGCAATTTCTTGTTCATTTTGTGGGAAGATCTAAGAAGTGAAACTTTCCAAGTGGATAGCTCAACTGGCCTGAACATTTTTCATGATAAATTAAGCAAGAAAATGGTACCAATAATAAAAAATCGTTGTGGCATGGTTGAAAAAGTGATTGGAATTAAAGAAAATGGTGATGTTGTTCCTTGTCATCTTTTCTTTTCGGTGGATGATAAGACTTTAATAATAGGCAATATTTTAGAAGAGTCAATATTAAATAAAATGAAAATTTTTTTAAGAAATCTACCCTCCGTAGAAGAAAAGGATAATTGTAAGGAATGTAATGTGAGATATTTTTGTGGTGGTGGATGTTATGCAAGTTCATATTTTAAGTATGGTTCATTCTATAAGCCCCATCCCAATTGCGAAGAATTTGAAAAATATTATTCATGTGTTATAAAATGTTTAGGAGAAAAAGATGAGGTTCAATGCTTTTATGAGGCTCTTTTTAATAGTTTTAATATGGAATCAAGTTCTTGTGTCTCAAGAAAGTCCAAGATGGACCAGAACTCTGAAAATACTTAGAATGGGTGTTTTTGAAGGGAAAATAATAGAAAATATAAAAGAAACAGTGAATAATATTTATTATGAAAAAAAGTTAATAAATAAAAAAGGAGAGGAAGAAATACATTTTAAATTTGTTATTGAAAAAGATTTCTCATTTACAAGGGGCAAAATAAAAAAGAAAGGAGAAAGTTTTTCGATAAGAACGGGTAAAACCTATAAAATTGGAAAGAAGAGCTATTCCTTACCAAAAAATGTTTTACCGTCAAGTATTGTACATCTATATACACATAGAAAATTAAAAAAAGGCGAAAAATTAGCCTCCAACTTAAATGTTTTTTATGAGAATACAATGGATATATTTGAAATGAGAATAGAAAATTTTAATAAAAACAATTATGTTGATATTTTTTACATGGTAGATAAGCTAAATCTTCGAATTCGTGAAATTTATTTCTATGATGAAGATATTTATTGCTTAATTTTAGGTCAAGTTCTGATATTTGATGAAAGATTGGAAAATAAGTTAATTCTTGGGCTTTTAACTAACAAAGATGAAAGATCTAATAGAGTAATTGTCCATCCTCAGTTTGATGGGTTTTCTAAAGGAGATTTTATTATTTATAAACTTACATTTAGTGAAAGTTTTAGCTTGCCAGAGGATTATAGACAAAAGATAATAAATAAATTTCAAGATAAAAATTCCGCAATGTACATAATAAAGATTTTAAAAAATTATCAGAAGAACTACCCTTTGGGTAACTATAAATGTTCTTCATCTGATTTTTTCATTAAAAAATCAGCTGCAATCACAAAACTTACTCAAAATATTTTAAAAGGTTCTAAAGAAGAGAAGGAGAAAATACAAAGAATAATTGGATGGATAAAATGGAATATCAAGCCTTCACAAGAGGAAAATTTTGAACCTGAAATTGTATTAAATAAGAAGAAAGCCGATTGTCAAGGAATCACAAATTTATTCCTGGCAATGTGTTCTGTTTTAAATATTCCTGGCAGAAGGGTCGTAGGAATTGTTTTAAATAAACAAAAGAATAATTTCGTTTATTCATTTCACCAATGGGTAGAGTTGTGTTTAAATGGTAATTGGGTTCCATTGGACCCCACCATCGGTTCTACAGAAGTCGGATTAAATTATATCAAATTAGCTAATATTGAAAGAAATATTGATTATCTTAAGCTTATAAGTGCACTGAATCTAAAATTGGAAATAATAATGGATCCAATATATGAAATTTGCCATTATCCAGATTGTCTCTTTTTTTACAAGAACATAGATAAAAATAAATATCATAATTTTATCTACGAGGAGAGCCTATGAAAAAAAATATTCTTCTTTTCTCTCTATTTTTTCTTTTAAGCATTGGTTTTGCTGATGAAACTCTAAGAAAAAGCGAGTTTAAAGGAGAAGTATTTAATCCAATAAAAATCAGATGCTACAATAAGAAAGTCTTTATTCTTGATAAAGCCGAGATGTCAATAAAGGTAATAGATAATGAAGGGAAAATCATCTTAAGGCTTGGACAAAAAGGGCAAGGACCAGGGGAATTCACAAATGTCACTGACTTTTGTATAAATGACCAAAAAGTTTATGTCCTAGATGCGGAAGGGTTTAAAATTGAAATTTTCAGTGAAATTGATGGAAAATATATAATCTCCAAAAAAATAAATTTGTCTAACCCATATAATATAGCAGTAAATAATAAAAAAATATATATTTCTACAATTACTTTTCTTGAAGGGCAAAAATTACTACATGCATTTATTGAAGAAAACGGGTTAAAGCCTATTGCTTCATTTTTAGATTGTATACCAATGGAAGGATTAAATTTTGATTCAATTTATAAAAATTTTGGCATTTTAACTGTTTCCCATGAGAATATATTTTTTGCTTTCTATCTTTCCAACAAAGTTGTTAAATTTTCCGAGAATGGCATGCTTGTTAGAGAATATTTTCTCCCTATTAAATCCATAGAGAAGCCAGAGATAGAACAAAAAGGCTTGAATGTTCTTTTAAAAAGGGCTTTAAATTATGATATGATTAGCAAAGATAAGTTTATATATTTATTATCACGAGACAAAAAGGGAGATTCAATAATATTTCAATTAGAAAATGGAAATTTTATAAAAAAATTTAATATAAGGGAAAAGCTCGTAAGCTTTGACATTTTGGAAGATAAGTTATGGGGAATCGATGAGGAGGGAAGAGTTCTCATTTATGAGGTAAAGGAATGATAGAAGTTTCAAATATTAAGAAGCATTATGGAAAAACCCTCGCATTAAAGGAAGTGAGTCTTAAAGTAGAAAAAGGAGAGATTTTTCTTATTCTTGGGCCTAATGGCGCAGGAAAGACTACGTTAATAAAGATAATTTTGGGGCTTCTTTTTCCTGATGATGGGAGAGTAATCCTTCCAGAAAGATGTGTGTTTGGATATATGCCCGAAGAAAATGTGGGGAAACCTGACTGGAAAGTAGAAAGGTATCTTAAATTTATAGGAGAACTTTGTAAAATAGAAAAAGAAACCCTTTACAAAAGACTTTATTTTTTCCTTGAAAAATTTGGACTAAAAGATAAGAGAAATGCAAAAATAAAAGAACTTTCTCATGGTATGAAGCAAAGGGTTAAGCTTATTCAAGCCCTGCTTATAACTCCTGATATCCTTTTACTTGACGAGCCGACCTCTGGTTTAGACCCAATAGGAAAGATAGAGATGAGAAAATAGATCAAAGAAGAAAAAGAAAAGGGTAAAACAATAATTATTTCTTCTCATCTATTAGATGAAATGGAGAAATTGGGAGATAAGTATATAATTATTGTAAATGGACAAAAAAAGGATGAAGGAATTATTAAAATTTCTGAAGGATGGAATCTTGAGTCTCATTTTTATAAAATTGTACGGGAAATAAACAATGTTAGTAGTTTTTAAAAGTACTATTATTGACATTTTAAAAAGTAAAAAGTTTTTATATATATTTATTTTAGGAGTCATTATTCTTGCTATGACTCCGGGCAAAGGCTTAATAATAAAGATTGAATCAGGAAATTATAGTAGGGATCTTTCTGATTATGTAAGACTATTTCTTCAGCATTTCTTTATTTACATCTTCCTTCTTACAGTTAGTATTCATATTGCAGAAGAGATTGAAGAAGAAAAAAGAGAGAAATTTCATGAAATCTCTTTAATTTATATTTCAAGGACAAAATTTTTCACTTCTAAGCTTGTTGCCTATGTATTTGGTTTTTCAATTCTTCTTTTATTCATTGGATTTATTAGTTTAGCTTTTTCTCAACTAATTTTTGGTTTAATACAATGGAGTTTCTTTTGCGGTGTTTCAATGATAAGTTATAATATACTATTTATATCAGTATTATCTTCAGTTTTTGCTTTATCAAAAACTTCAAGAGGAGGGGGTTTACTTTCATTTATGCTTTATGTGGTATTTTCTCTTTTAAATTCTAAAACACTTATTAACTGGATTGTTGGTTCAGAGAAAATATCTACAATAATTTCATATGTATCTCCTTCTGTTTTTTTACTTCAAAATGAATTTCTAAAAGTAGGAATGAGATGGGGATTCTCAAATAGATTTTCCCAATATTTTTTAAATTTTACTATTTACTTGATCTTGTCCCTTTTCATTTTTACACTTAGGGTTAGAAAATATGAATGTAAGGTGTGATTCCATTTGTTTTTATCCAATAGCTGTTAATGAAATCATTAATTATTTAGTTACTCTTTTAAAAGAGGCTTTCGCTAAAAATTTAAAAGGTGTTATTTTATTTGGGTCATGGGCAAGGGGGGATGCTGATAGTAATTCTGATATTGATTTGTTGGTAATTTTGGATTGCATTGACCATAGTGTAAGGAGATTGTTTGAAGAAATGCGATGGGAAAATAATTTCAAAAAAAATGTGAACATAAATATGACTTCTGCAAAAGATTTCCAGATTGAGAAAATACCTCTTTACACAGCAGTAAAAAAAGAAGGAATTGTCATATTTGGAGAGGTAGACTTATCAATTAATAAAAAACCTCCTTCAGTAAAATATAAAGAATTTTTTGAGGAATGCAGAAAGTTTTATATTGAAAGATTAAATATAGCAAAAATGAAGTTAAAAAAATACATTGTTGACGATGTTGTAGAATTATGTTTTAATGCCTCAAAATGTGCTATACAGAATTTTTTTGCCACAAAAGAAATTTTTACTAATAAGACAAAAATTTTATTAATTCTAGTCAAAAAGCATCTTGGGAAAGAGTTCTACGAAGCTTTTAAAAAAATTATTAAGTTACATAATAAATGCGCAAATGGAGTGTATTTTTTAGATAAAAAAGAAACGAATTTTCTTTTAAAAAAAACTATGAAAATTATGACTCTCTACAAAAAATTAAGTTCAAATAGAAAGGTATGAAATTACGAAATCTAAATATTTCGATTTTAATTGGTTTTATAAAAAGAGAGCATCCCTTATTATTATTTGCTACATTTCTCTATATTTTTACCTCGATCCTTTCGGTGTTTGCACCAATCTACTTAGGAAAGTTAATAGATATTTTTAAAGAGAAAAAATTAACAATAGAAGCAATACTTAAAGAGGGTAAAATATTTTTATTCCTCTTTGTAATGTTAATATTTATTCAAACATTATCTGGAATTGTTATTCAAATTTCAACAAAAAAAGCAAGGGTTTACTATCAAAATCTTATTCTCGAGAATATTTTGAAACTTCCTTTTCTCGAACAAATTAAATTCAGAACTGCATATCTTCAAAACAGATGGGTAGAAGACTCTTTAAACATAGCTTCCCTTTTTGGAGATAGTTTTTTAGGAATACTCAGAAACTTTTTTACAATTGTTTTTGGGATTGGGGTTGCTTTACTGCTCTCAATAAGTTTCACTTTTTTTATTTTGGTATTTCTAATATTTGTTATTAGTGGTATATTTTTTATTACTAAAATTATGACAAAACAATTTAAAAAATATATAGATGATTTTTCCAATCTTTCTGGTCAAATAAATGAGACAATTTCAGGAATTGTAGAATTGAGGGTCATGGGCTTTGTTGAAAGATTTAAAAAAAGTTTAAAGAATGAAATTAAAAAAATTTCAGAGAATTTTTTTTCTATCCAGGTGAGAGGACTATTATACATATCTCTTCTGACATTTTTAACCTTTTCAGGTTTTTTTGCTCTTTTGATGTATTTTGGTATTCTAATTTCAACATCCAGAATGACCATAGGAGTTTCGATAAGCTACATCGGAATTTTGTTTATTGTTTTTAGAGCTCTTACAGGCTTAATCAATCAAATAAATGGATTAAATAGAATATTAGCCTCCGTTACACGCACAAATGAAATTTTGAATGCACCTTCAGACCCTTCTCATTTTTTCATTAAGAAAAACATAGAGAAAATTGAAAGTATTAAACTTGAAGATATTTATTTTAAATACAGGGATGATAATGAATATTTAATAAAAGGATTTTCATATGAATTTGAAAAAGGGGTCCTGTATGCAATTAAGGGAAGAAGCGGGATAGGTAAGTCAACCTTAATAAGACTGATACTCGGTATAATTCCGCCCGAAAAGGGAAAAATTTTTGTCAATGAGTATCCATTAAATGAAGTTAGATTGTATTCCTTCTGGGAAAAAATAGGTTATCTTCCTCAAGAACCTTTCCTTTTCAAAGGCACAATAGTTGAAAATCTTTCTCCAAATTTTCAAATTAAAGAAGACATGATTAGAAAAGCTATGTTAAAAGCTGGATTAAATCCTATTGTATTTCAAAATAAAAATATAGAAGAAGGAGGGAAAAATCTTTCGGGAGGAGAAAAAAGAAGAATATCATTGGCAAGAGCTTTTCTTAAGGAGCCCGATGTTTTAATTCTTGACGAGCCTATCACTTATATAGATATGGAAACCGAGAAAATTATAATTGAATCTATTTTGGCTACTGCAAAGGAAGGAAAGATAGTTATTGCTGTGACCCATAATCAAAACATATTAAATAACGCAGATAAAATAATAGATATAGATATAGTCAGACAAGAGGAAATTTCAATCAATGAATTTTAAAAAAAGAAAAATCCTAAAGGCAATGAATTAAAATGGTTTTAATATCGTTTTACAGATTAGAATATTTGGAATATATCATACTTTCACATCAAAGGCTTCAATTTTACCTAAATTTTTTGGAGGATTCTTTTTGGGAGTGCTTTTTATTTTTACAATGGATCTTATTTGTGTTTTCCTCT
>JAMWCO010000055.1 GCA_023818785.1 Candidatus Omnitrophota bacterium | reverse complement strand
TTAATAAAATGACAAAAGAAATTAAAATTGGAAATATAAAAATAGGTGGAAATAATCTATTTGTTTTAATTGCTGGTCCATGTGTTATAGAAACAGAAGAATTAACTTTTTATATCTGTGAGAGAGTGAAAATAATATGTGAAGAATTAGAAATCCCTTTTATTTTCAAAGCATCTTATGACAAAGCAAATCGTTCTTCTATAAAATCATATAGAGGACCTGGAATTGAAAGAGGAATTGAAATTCTAAAAAAAGTAAAAGAAAAATATAATATTCCTATAACAACAGATGTTCACTGTGTCACTCAGGTAGAAAAAGTTAAAGAAATAGTAGATATAATTCAAATACCTGCTTTTTTATGTAGACAAACAGACCTATTATTAGAATGTGGAAAAACCAATAAACCAGTAAATGTAAAAAAGGGTCAATTTTTGTCGCCTTATGAAATAAAGAATGTAATAGAAAAAATAGAATCAACCGGAAATAAGAATATTATAATAACAGAAAGAGGAACTTTTTTTGGATATAACAATTTAGTTTCTGACTTTAGAAGTTTACCTATAATGAGAAATTTTGGATATCCTGTTATATTTGATGCAACTCATAGTGTTCAACAGCCTGGAGGTCTTGGAAATGCATCTGGAGGTAATAGGGAATTTGTCAGATATCTTGCAAAGGCTGCTATTGCTATTGGATGTGATGGAATTTTTATGGAGGTTCATCCTGAGCCAGAAAAAGCATTGTCTGATGGACCAAATATGATATCCATTTCAGAGATTAAAAATCTTTTAAAAATACTAAAAAAAATATTTTATGTGATTAAAGAAAATGAAGAATGAAAAAATAATTGAAATTGCCAAAAAAATTATAGATATTGAGTGTAAAAATATTGAAAAGATTAAAGATAATTTAAATAATAGTTTTGTAGAGGCAATTGAATGTATTTATAATATGAAAGGCAAAATTGTAATCACAGGTATGGGGAAAAGTGGAATAATAGGAAGAAAAATATCGGCAACTTTCTCAAGTATTGGAATACCATCTATTTTTCTTCATCCAGGAGAAGCAATACATGGTGACCTTGGGATGGTAACAAAGCAAGATGTTTTACTTGTAATTTCAAATAGTGGAGAAACAGAGGAAATAATTAGAATTATTCCAATAATAAAAAAAATAGGTGCTCAAATTATAACTATTACATCTTCAAAAAATTCAACTATTGGGTTATATAGTGATATAATTATTGAAACAGGAGAAATTGAGGAAGCAGATCCCTTTGGCATAATTCCATCATCAAGTACAACATGTGCTCTTATTTTAGGAGATGCTATATCTTTAACTATTATGGCAATTAAAGGCATTCAAAAAGAAGATTTTGCATTTTATCATCCTGGTGGAAATTTAGGAAAAAGATTGATGTTGAAAGTTAAAGATTTTATGCAAACAGGAGATAAAATTCCAAAAGTAAATATTAATAATTCTCTTGAAGATGCAATAAGGGAAATAAATGATAAAAATATTGGGTTTACACTTGTAGTTGACAATAATGGAAAACTTGTAGGAATTATTACAGATGGAGATATAAGAAGATTCTTATTAAAACAATCAGATATTAAAAAAGGCAAGATAGAAGAATGTATGACAAAAAATCCAAAAACAATCCAAGAGGATAGATTAGCAGTCCAGGCAATCGCAATGATGGAAAAACTTGAAATAACATGTCTTGTAATAGTTGACGAAGAGAATAAGCCAAAAGCAATAGTTCATTTACATGATTTACTTGGAAAAAAGGAATTTGGAATTGAATATTAAATATAAATAGAAAAACAAATGAGAAAAGTAAATCTTTCTATTCTAATCTTAATTTTATTTACTTTTACCAATTGCAAAACAAAAAAAGAATCTATAATCTCTAATGAGGAAAAATTTAATGAGTTTTCATTCAGACAATTTTCAAAAAACTATTCATTTACAATAAAAGGTGAAACTGCAGAAATTAATAAGAATAAAGATACACAAATATCTTCTCCTTCTTTATCTTTAAAAACAAAATCTGAAATAATTGAGATAAAAACAGGTAAGTCTGGTAAAGGTGAAATAAAAATTGAACAGGAGACAAGAAAAATAAAAGAGATTATAATAAGTGGAGATGTCTTAATTTTATATAAAGATTTAAACCAAGGAAATATAACAATGGAAATAACATGTGGAAGAGCAACTTACATAGATGATAGAAAAGAAATGATTTTTGAAGAAAAACCTGTAATTAAAAGAGGGAAAAATAAATTCTCTGGAGAAAAAATTATTTACAATATTGAAAATAATACTATAGAAATAAAAGGGAATGTAAATGTTGAGATTTATCCTGAAGAAAAAACTATTAAGTAGCGTAATCTTATTTATCATTTTTTTAGGTTTTGCAGAAGAGAAAAAAATATATGTTAAACTATTTGACATTGTAGGAATAAGAGAGATAGAACTTGAAGATTATATTAGTGGTGTTGTAGCGAAAGAAATGGGAGAAAAATTTCCAATAGAAGCATTAAAAGCACAGGCAGTTGTATCAAGAACATATCTTATATGGAAGAAACTTACAAATAAGAATAATCTTTATGATATAGAAAATTCAATATATAATCAAGTTTTTGGATATTGTAATAGTGAGAAAATAATGAAAGCGATTGAAGAGACAAAAGGAGAAATTTTAATTAGTCCTGATGGTAAAATAGTTCCTGTTTTTTTTCATGCTTCTTCGGGAGGGATAACTACTAATCCTTCGGATGTTTGGGGAGGAGAATATCTTTTTAATACTTCAACAATTGACCCTTATTCTGAACAAGGTCGTTATTCTTATTGGAAAAAAATAATACCTAAGAAGTATCTTTCAAAAATATTTGGTTTTGAAATAAATAAGATTGAAATTATTGAAAGAGATAAAACAAACAGAGTAAAATTTTTGAAACTTTTATCAAAATATGGTAAAATTTTAAATTTAAAAGGGAATGATTTCAGATTAAAGGTTAATGAAAATACAAAAATTGATTTTAATAATCCGTATTTTATTCCAAGTACATTATTTGATATAAAAGAAACGGAGGATTCTTTTATATTTGAAGGGAAAGGATATGGACATGGAGTTGGTATGTCACAAGAAGGTGCAAAGAAAATGGCAGAGGCAGGATATGATTATATAGAAATATTGAAATTTTATTTTAATGGTTTAGAAATTGGTAAATTGTATTAAAAAGGAGGAAAAGTGAATATAAAAATTCATTCAGAGATTAAAATAAATAAAGAATATGAAGATTATATAAAAGAAAAAATTGAAAAACTTAAAAAATTTATGTTTGATGATAGTGGTTATGTTGAATTTTATATCAAAAAAGATGGTCCTTTATTCTTAACAGAAATTTATCTTCATTCAAAAAATCTTAAAATATTTTTAAAAGAAAAAGGGAATGATTTAAATAAAAGTGTAGAGATTCTTTTTGATAGAACAAAAGGGAAATTGAGAAAAACACATGATAAAATTATAAATAAATAATAAAAAAGGAGATAAAAATGAAAATAGTAGATTATTTGAAAGAGGATTCTATTATAACAAACTTAAAAAGTACAGATAAGGAAGGCGCTTTAAAAGAACTTATAAAATTACTTGAAAAAAATAATTATGTTAAAGATGGAACGAAAATTCTGGAAACAGTAATGGATAGAGAAAAACTTGGTTCAACTGGAATTGGGCAGGGAATTGCAATTCCTCATGCCAAAACAGATCAAGTAAATGATATTACTTGTGCACTTGGTATTTCTAAAAATGGTGTTGATTTTGATTCACTTGATGGAGAACCTGTATATATCATATTTCTTGTCCTTGCTCCAACAAAATCAATTGGACAACATCTAAAAACATTAGCAAAAATTGCGCGTCTTTTAAAAGATAAAGTATTTAGAAATTCACTAAAAAATTGTAAAACACCTTCTGAAGCATTAAAAATTATTAAAGAGGATGAGGAGAAATTAAATAATCTAACATAAATCTAAAAATGAAAAAATTAAGAGGGATAAGTGCCTCACCAGGTATAGGAATTGGTAAAGCAAAAAAATTGGATAGTGAATTTTTTATATTTAAAAAAGAAGAAAAAAGAATAAAGAGTAAAAATGTAGAAAATGAAATAAAAAAATTTTATGAAAGTGTGAAAAAGACAGAAGATGAAATATTAAAAATTAAATTAAATATAGAAAAAATTGCAGGGAAGGAATATTCTGAAATTTTTTCATTCTATATTTCTCTCTTAAAAGATAAAAAATTAATAGAGAGAGTTGTAAATTTAATTAAGAAAGAAAAGGTATCTGCTGGAACTGCTATTAAAAAATTTATTGAAAACTTAAGTAATCAACTTTTAGAAAAGGATAATTTTTTGAGGGATAAAAGGAAAGAAATATTTGATATTTTTGAAAAAGTTTTTTTTAATCTTTCTGGAAAAACTGAAAAATTAAATGAAATTAAAAATGGGATAATAGTTGCTAAGGACCTTTCACCAACTCAAACAGTTTCAATTGATAAAAGATATATAAAGGGATTTGTTACATGTGTAGGAACTTCAACTTCTCATACAGCAATAATAGCAAAATCTCTTGAAATTCCTGCAGTAGTTGGAGTTGCTGATGCAATGGAAGAAATAAAAGAGAATGATACAATATTGATTGATGGATATGATGGAATTGTAATTGTAAATCCAACTTCTGTAGAAATAGAAAAAATAAAAATAAAAGAAGAAGAGATTAAGCAAACAAAAAAGAAAATATATATTTTAAAAAATAAAGAAACAATAACCTTGGATAAAAAAAGAATTAAGTTGTATGCCAATATAGAATTCCCTGAGGAAGTAGAATCAGTAATAAAATATGGAGCAGAAGGAATTGGACTTTTTAGAACTGAGTATCTATATTTAAAAAGGAATGATTTACCATCCGAAGAAGAACAATTCCTCTCATATAAAAAAATAACAGAAAAAATGGAAGGGAAACCTATTATAATAAGAACGATTGATGTAGGTGGAGATAAGTTTATTTCTGCTTTTCAAGGTCCAAAAGAACTACATTCATTTCTTGGATTAAGAGGAATAAGGTTCTCTCTTGAAAAAAAAGATATCTTTCTCACACAAATTAAAGCAATATTAAAAGCAAGTTATTTTGGAGATTTAAAAATAATGTTTCCAATGATAACAACAAAAGAAGAAGTAATAGAAGCAAAAAAAATTGTTGAAATAGCCAAAAATGAATTAAATAAAAAAAATGTAAGATTTAAAGAAAACATTGAAATAGGAATTATGATTGAAACACCATCTGCTGTTCTTGTTTCTGATGACATTGCTAAAGAAGTGGATTTCTTTAGTATAGGCTCAAATGATTTAATACAATATACATTGGCAATTGATAGAGTGAGTGAAAAGTTATCATACTTATATCAACCATGCCATCCTTCTATTTTAAAACTTATAAAATTAACCATAGAAAATGCAAAGAAAAATAATATTAAGGTATCTATATGTGGAGAAATGGCTTCTAACCCTGAAATAGCATGTCTTATGATAGGACTTGGATTAGAAGAATTAAGTATGGCACCACTTGCAATACCTTATGTTAAAGAAAAGATTATCAAAAATTACTATTATAAAATGAAAGAGATTGCAGAAAAAATTATCAATTTTGATTCCCATGAAAGTATAATAAATTTCCTTAAAAAAAATTTAAATTAGTAAAAGGGGAGAAAATGAAAATTGATAAAATAAAAATTAAAAAATTTGATAAAAGTAATATGTTAATGTTATTAAAAAATTTCTCTAAGCATTGTTCTGATGGCTATAATCTTGATGTTCCGAAAATAAATAAGGAATTTGATAAAATTATATTCACAGGGATGGGTGGATCAGGTATAGCAGGTGACCTTATAAAAGTTATTTTAGAAGAATTTACTGAAATCCCTGTTTTTGTTATAAAAGATTATAACTTACCAAAATTTGTAAATTCTAAAAGTTTAGTTTTTATAGAAAGTTATTCAGGAAATACAGAAGAAACAATAAGTATATATAAATCTGCAAAAGATAAAAAAAGTATAATTTTATGTATTTCAAGTAATGGTGAGATTGAGAAAATGGCAAATAGAGATGAAATCCCTTTAATTAAAATACCATCTGGAATGCCTCCAAGATCTGCTTTGGGTTATCTATTCTTTCCTGTTTATAAATTTTTTGTAGAAAATAAAATATTACAAAATCTTGAAGAAAATTTCTTCAAAAAGATTGAAAATTGGGTAGAAGATTTTTCGTTAGAAAAAACAAATAACAAAGCAATAGAATTGGCAGAAAGATTTTATAAAAAAATACCTATTATTTATTCTGAAAATAGGTTTTATCCAGGAATTTTAAGATGGAAAACACAATTTGCTGAAAACTCAAAACAGTTTAGTTTTATTAATATATTACCTGAAATGAATCACAATGAAATAATGTCATTTACATATCCTAATTGGTTTATTAAAAAAATAGAGGTTTTATTCATTATTTCAAAAATGGAAAATAAAAGAATTGAAAGAAGAATTGAAATAACTTCAAATATTATATCTGAAAAAATAGAAAAAGAGATTTTAAAATTAGAATTGGAAGGTGACAACATAATTGAAAAACTTATATATTTAATAATACTTGGTGATTGGATAAGTTATTATCTTGCAATATTAAATAAGGTTGACCCAACAGAGATAAAGGAAATAAATATTTTAAAAGAAGAACTACAAAAAGGAGGGGTCTTGTGAAAAATTATTATCTTTTTACTTCTGAATCTGTATGTGAAGGGCATCCAGATAAAATATGTGACCAAATTTCAGATGCTATACTTGATGAAGCCCTTAAACAAGATAAAAATAGTAGAGTTGCCTGTGAGACATTAACAACAAGAGGATTAATTTTTGTAGCAGGAGAAATAACTACAACAGGTTATGTAGATATTCCTGAAGTTGCAAGAAATTTATTAAAAGAAGTTGGATATATTAATCCATCTTATGGTTTTCAATATGAATCTGTTGGGATAATTACATCTATACAGGAACAGGCACCAGAGATTGCAATAGGAGTAGATAAAGGAGGTGCAGGAGATCAAGGAATGATGTTTGGATATGCAACTGATGAAACAGAAGAACTTATGCCTTTACCTATACTATTGGCTCATAAACTTGTAATGAGATTAGCAGAGATCAGGAAAAAAAATATTGTTGATTATTTAAGGCCAGATGGAAAATCTCAAGTTACAGTAGTTTATGAAGATGGAAGGCCAATAAATGTCCAAAGTGTAGTTATTTCTACTCAACATAATCCAGGTATTTCCCAGAAAAAAATAAGAGATGATGTTATAGAACTTGTGATAAATTATGTAATTCCAGAAAATTTAAGGAGTAAGAATATGAAAATTTTTGTAAATCCTACAGGAAGTTTTGTAATAGGTGGACCAATGGCAGATACAGGAGTAACTGGAAGGAAAATTATAGTTGATACATATGGAGGGGTTGGAAGTCATGGTGGAGGATGTTTTTCAGGGAAAGACCCAACAAAAGTAGATAGGTCTGGTTCTTATATTGCAAGATATCTAGCAAAAAATATAGTTGCTGCTGGTATTGCTAAAAAATGTGAAATACAAATTGCCTATGTAATAGGACAAACTGAACCTGTCTCTTTAATGATAAATACAAAAGGAACAGGGATTATTCCTGATGCTGAAATTGCAAAAATAATAAAAGAAAATTTTGATTTGTCTCCAAGGGGGATTATAAAAAAACTTGACCTTTTAAGACCAATTTATAGAAAAACAGCATGTTATGGACATTTTGGAAGAAATGATCAAGATTTTACATGGGAAAAAACAGATGCAAAAGAGATATTTATTAAAAATTTAAAATAAATGGAATATTCAATAAAAAATATAAACCTTTATAAAGAAGGAGAAAAAAAGGTATTGTGGGCATTTGTTCATATGCCTGTTATAAAGAAATTAAGAGAAATTTATAAAAAGAGGAAAGTTTTTGCAGGTTATAAATTAGGAGCCTGCTTACATATTACCTCTGAAACAGCAAATTTAGTTTTAAACTTTAAAGAAGCAGGAGCAGAAGTATTCTTATGTGCATCAAATCCTTTAAGTACACAAGATGATGTTGCTGCATATTTAGTAAAAAATGGTATTTCTGTTTTTGGTAAAAGAGGAGAAAGTAGTAAAGAATATTACAAAAATATTGAAAAAGTAGCAAAAAAACTTCCCAATTTTGTAATAGATGATGGAGCAGACCTAATTACTTTCCTTCACCAAAATGAAAAATATATAAAGAATATAATAGGAGCAACAGAAGAAACAACAACTGGAGTTATACGACTTAAAAATTTACACAAACAAAAACTACTGAAATTTCCTGTAATTGCAGTTAATGATGCAAAAACAAAATATTTATTTGATAATAGATATGGAACAGGTCAGTCAACTATTGATG
>JAMWCO010000054.1 GCA_023818785.1 Candidatus Omnitrophota bacterium | reverse complement strand
AAGAATATTTAAAAATTGCAAAAAGAATCTCTGCTTATAGAATATATACATGGATTATTCCTTTTTCTGATAACTTACAATATAAAGAAAATTTTGAATTCCATTTAAAGAGAGCACAAAAGATATGTAAAATTATAGAAAAATATGGTTGTAGAATTGGATTTGAATTTATAGGAACAAAAAGTGTAAGAATAAATCATAAATATGAGTTTATCTGTAATCTTGAACAATTGCTTGAATTTATTAAAAAATTAAAAATGGAAAATGCAGGAATTTTACTTGATAGTTGGCATCTTTATGCTTCTGATGGGAAAATTGAAGATATTAAAAAATTGAAAGGAGAAGATATAATTTATGTTCATATTAATGATGCACCAGATATACCTAAGGAAAAGTTAGTTGATAATGAAAGGTTTTTGCCTGGAGAGACAGGAGTAATTGATTTAGTAAATTTTTTAAAAACACTTAAAAAGATTGAATATGATGGACCTATAACACCTGAACCATTTAATAAAAAAGTAAATGAACTTCCTGATGAAATTGCAGTAAGATTAACTGGTGGATATTTATTAAAAATTTTTGAAAAATCTGGTCTTATATAAAAAAATGGGTAAAATATATTTTCCGCAGTTTAAAAATGGTAAAGATGGATTTAAAATTCATCCAGGACTTACAATTCTTGATTATGCTCAGAAATTAAAAGTTAAAATAAATGCAGAATGTGGAGGAATTGGAAAATGTGGAAAATGTATAGTAAGGATTGAAAAAGGACAAGAAAATTTAAATCCAATTACTTCTGCAGAAAAAAAATTTAATCTTCCTTCAAAATATAGATTGGCTTGTCAGGCAAGAGTTATTAAAGATATTTCAGATATTATTGTTTATATAAAAGAATTTGGCGAATATGAAATTTTAAAATATGGAATGGAAAGAGAACTTGAGATTTGTCCACTTTTTAAAGTAAAAAATGGGAAAGTTTTTAAAAATGGAAAACAAATAGATTTTTATAAAGGAGGAATTTATGGTCTTGCAATTGATATAGGAACTACAACAATTGTTTTTGATATAGTTGACCTTGAAAAAGGAGATATTATTGGAACTATTGCAAGAACAAACCCACAAGTTATATATGGCAATGATGTAATTTCAAGAATAGAATATGCAATGGTTGATAAGAGTGAGAAAAGATTTCTAAATGAACAAGAAAGAAAACAAAAAATCTATGAATTGCAAAAAGTAGTTGTTGATATGATAAATGAAGAGATTGATAAATTTGATAAAAAAATATGTGAAAAAATATATGAAGTTGTTGTTGTTGGGAATTCAACAATGAGGGATATATTTTTTATTATTGACATATCTACACTTGGGAAAATACCTTATGAACCATTAAATTATGAAGGATTAGTGAAAAAACCTGATGAGATAGGAATAAAGATAAATAAAAATGGTGAAATTTATGGTCTCCCTTTAATTGGTGGTCATATTGGTGCAGATATTGTTGCTGATATTCTTGCATCTGAAATTTATAAAGAAGAAAAAATATGTATGCTTATAGATATTGGAACAAATGGAGAAGTAGTTATAGGAAATAAAGATAAACTTCTTGCTACATCTGCTGCTGCAGGTGGTGCTTTTGAAGGAGTAAATATAAGTTGTGGTGTTGGTGGGATTGAAGGAGCAATAAAAGAAGTTAAAATAATAAATGGGAAGGTTTATTATTCTACAATTGGAGATAAGTATCCTATTGGGATATGTGGTTCTGGTTTAATTGACCTTTTAAGTGAGATGTTAAAAAATGGGATAATTGATGAAAAGGCAAGACTTAAAAATAACGAATTTTATATTACAGGAGATATAAAAATAAATCAGCAAGATATATTTCAACTTATAACTTCAAAATCAGCAATAAAGACAAGTTGGCGGGTTTTATCAAAGATTTATCAAGTTGATATTAAAGAGATTGATAAAATTTTTATTGCAGGTGGATTTGGAAATTTCATAAATATAGAAAGTGCTATGAGAATTGGGTTAATTCCAGAAGTTGATAAGAATAAAGTTATAAAGATAGGAAATGGTGCACTTGAAGGAGCAAGAGAAGTATTATTATGTTATGAAAGAAGAAAAATTGCTGAAGAGATTTCTTTAAAAGTAAAACATATAAAAATAAATGAAATAGAAAAAGATTTTGACTATCTCCTTGCAGAAAATATGTATTTTTGATTATCTTTTTACTCTTACATTTCCTTCCCAAACACTCCATATTTCTTCTTCATCAAGAATTTGAGCATAGTCAGTTAAAAGTGTTACTACATAAGCACCACAAGCCCATCCAAACTGTATCCATTTTTCTTCATCCCAACCCTTTAAAATACCATATAAAAGACCACCAACAAAAGCATCTCCTCCACCAATCCTATCAAGAACAAAAATTTCTCTTGGTTCAATAACATACCATCTATCCTCAACTGACATAATTGCTCCCCATAGATGCTTTTGTGCACTTATTACTTCTCTTAATGTTGTAGCAAATACACTAACATTTGGAAATACTTTTTTTGTTCTTTCTATCATATTCTTGAAATTATCTATCTGTGCTTTTATATTTTTCCCTCCAGTTTCAGGCCCTTCAATTCCAAGACACAATTGAAAGTCCTCTTCATTTCCAACAAGTATATCTGTATTTTTTGCGATTTCAGTAAATATTTCTCTTAATTGGTCCTCACGATTTTTCCAGAAAGATGCTCTATAATTTAAGTCAAAAGAAATCTTTGTCCCATATTTTTTTGCAAATTTTGATATTTCAAGACAGAAATTACCAGTTTCTGGAGAAAGTGCTGCAAAAAGACCTGACATATGAACTATACAAACTCCTTCCTTTCCAAAAATTCTTTCAAGGTCAAAATCTTCTGGTTTTAAAGTTCTTCCAACCTCTCCTGCTCTATCATTCCAAACTCTTGGTGCTCTAACTCCATAGCCAGTATCAGCAATATTAAACTGATGCCTATAACCCCAAGGACCTCCTTGGGGGACTTCTTTTGCTTCAATATCTATCCCTCTACTTTTCAAATTTTCTTTTATAAATTTTGCAATTGGACTTCCTTTTACAAAAGCAGTTAAAACTTTAACTGGTAACCCAAGATAAGAAGATACACTTGCTACATTTGATTCTGCACTTGTTGCTTGCATTATATAAAGATTACTTGTATGAACTGGCTGCATATTAAAAGGTGTAATTCTAACACCCATACTTGTAGGAACAAGTAGAGAATATTTAAAATCTTTTTTTAATTCCATTTTCTCTCCTTTTTTATATTTTTATTTTATCATATTTTTGGTAAAATAAAATGAATGGTGTATAAAGGAGAGGGAAAAGAAAAATTTATGTTAATAAGATTTTTAATTACTTGTTGTGCTGCAGATGCTATACCACTTGGAGTTGAAGTTGAATATAAAAATATAGAAGATTTAAAAAATGAGGACTGGGTGAAAATAAAAGGTAAAGTAAAAATAAAAGATGGAAAAGTAATAATATGTGGAGAAAATATAGAAAAAATCCAACCTCCTACAAACCCTTACCTATATTAATTTATTTAAAAATAAGTTCTTTTCCTGTTTCAGAACTTATATATATACCTTCAAGCATTTTTATTACTTCTAAACTTTCTTCCGGTTTTACTGGAACTTCTTTGTCTTCTTTAACACATTCAAAAAAAACTCTTATCTCTTCATGATGAGGAGGGTTATCAGGTAGTAGGTCTATCATTAGTTCAATATTCTGTAAAACTCCATATTTTTCCTTTGCAAGTTTTCCAGAAGGCCACTTTATTCCACCCTCTGTTCCAAATAAAGTTGTAGAAAAATCCTCCATTTGTTCAATATTTGCCAAGAAACTACATGTTAAATTTAATGCACTTCCATCTTTAAATTTTATAAAGCCAGAAGCAAAATCTTCAACATTATATTTTTCTCTATCCCATTCTCCCCATAAGCCATGTATATCTTTTCTTTTTGCAAGTTTTGTTAAAGTTATACCTGTGACTGAATAAACTTTTGGACAGCCCATAAACCAGTATGTTAAATCAAGGATATGGACCCCAATATCAAATAAAGGACCTCCTCCTGAAAGATTTTTATCTATAAATGTATCTCTTGCTGGAAGATATCTTCTTCTTAAAGCATTTGCAATTGAAAAATATATTTGTCCAAGTTCTCCATTATCTATATATTTTTTTAAAACTATAGAAGATTTTGTAAATCTCATATGTTGTGCAGCCATTAATTTTCTTTTCTCCATTTTTGAAGTTTTTATCATTTCTTCAACTTCTTTTCCACTTATACCAATTGGCTTTTCACAAAGGACATGTTTTTTACTTTTTAATGAATCAATAACAACTGGATAATGTAATTTATTTGGAGTACAGACATCAATAATATCAATTTCATCAATCTTTAAAATCTTTTTATAATCATCAAAAACATATTTTATATTAAATTGATTTTTTGCAATATTTCTTACTTCTTCTGATGGATCTGCTATTGCAATAACTTCAACATCAGAAAGTTTTTTCCATCCAGGATAATGTGCTATCCTTGCTATACCACCAAAACCAACAATACCAACTAAGTATTTCCCATTTTTCATCATTTTCCTCCTTTTGTTAAAAATCAAAAACAAATCTTACATCAACTACTATACTATCTTTTTCCTTTACTATAATTGGATTTATATCCATTTCTTTTATTTCTGGGAAATCACATACAAGTTGAGAAACTCTTAGAATCGTTTCTTTTATAGCATCAATATCACATGCAGGCATATTTCTAAATCCCTTCAATATTCTTAATGTTTTTATTTCATTTATCATTTCATCAACATCTATGTCAGTTAAAGGTGCTATTCTAAAAGATACATCTTTTAATAATTCAACATATATTCCACCAAGTCCAAACATAATAAGGTGCCCAAACTGAATATCTTTGTTTACTCCAATTATCACTTCAACTCCTTTCTCAACCATTTCCTGAATTTGTACACCTATAATTCTGGCATCTGGCTTATATTTTATAGATGAATTTATTATTTCTTCAAATGCTTGTTTTGCCTGTTTAGCTGTTCTAATCCCCAATTTTATTCCACCCGCTTCTGTCTTATGAATTATATCAGGAGAAACAACTTTCATTACAAAAACGCCTTTATTTTCTTCCAAAAATTTTTCACATTCTTCTTGATTTTTTGCCAAAAATGAAGTTATTGTATTTATTCCATAAAAAGATAGGATTTCTCTTCCTTCTATATCTCCAATAATACTTATTTTTTGATTTTTAAAATTCTCAATCTTTTCTCTAACTTTTTCTTTTTCAACTTTAAATTCAATATATTTACCTTTTATAACTTTCTCTTTAAATTTTCTATAATCATCCATCGCTTTCAGTGAAATTACACATCTTTCTGGTGAAAAATAATTTGGAATTTTATTCTGTTTTAGAATATTTATACCCTCTTCTACTCTTTTCCCACCCATAAAACATGCAACAACAGATTTCTCACATTTTTTTGATATCCTTGCTATAATTTCTGCTGTTTCTCTAATTTGGGTTGTTATCTGAGGAGTTAAAATTACTATTATTCCATCAACATTATCATCAAAAATCACTTCTTCAATCACTTTTTCATATCTATCTGCTTTTGCATCTCCAAGAACATCAATAGGATTATTTATATTTGAAGCAGGTGGTAAAAAACTCTTTAAATTTTCTATAGTTTGTAATGAAAATTTAGCAAGGTTAAGCCCTTTCTCTTCAATCATATCAACTGTCATAACTGATGGTCCTCCAGCATTCGTAATAACACAAATTCTATTTCCTTTTAAAACTGGCTGATAAGAAAAAATTAAAGCATAATCAAATAGTTCTTCAACTGTATTTGCTCTTATAATCCCTGATTTTTTTATTGCTGCGTTAAAAGCAATATCAGAACCAGAAAGAGAACCAGTATGAGAAATTGCTGATTTTGAACCACTCTCTGTTTTGCCTGATTTTATAAGAATAATTGGCTTTTTTTGTATAACTCTTTTTGTAAGATCAATAAATTTTCTTCCATCAGTTATACTCTCAAGATATAGAAGAATAACATTTGTATCTGGATCATTTTCAAGTTCTTCTATAAGGTCAATCTCAGATACATCTACTTTATTACCAAAACTTACAAATTTTGAAAAACCAACATTTTCTTTCATTGACCAATCAAGAATTGCAGTACCTAAAGCACCAGATTGTGTTATAAAAGAAATTTTACCACTTTGAGGCATTTCAAAAGCAAAAGAGGCATTTAATTTATTTTTTGTATCAATAACACCAAGACAATTAGGTCCAATAACTCTCATATTATATTTTTTAATAATCTCTTTTAATTTTTCTTCTTTCTTTTTACCTTCTTCACCTGTCTCTTTAAAACCAGCAGAAATTATAATAACTCCTTTAACACATTTTTTCCCTAATTCTTCAACTACTTCACAGACAAAATCAGAGGGAATAGCAACTATAGCAAGTTCAATAAAATAAGGTATTTCAGAAACATTTTTATAACATTTAAGATTCAATATTTGTTCTGCTTTTGGATTGACTGGGAAAATTTTACCTTTATAACCACCATCAATAATATTCTTTAAAATCTTGAAACCCAATTTTTCAGGATTTGTTGAAGCGCCAATTAAACAAACACTTTCTGGATTAAAAAAATAATTTAACATTTTATCTCCTTTAGATTGTTTATTATAATATTTATTTTTATTTTTTCAAGTTTCCGAATTGTTTCATTAATTTTTCTACACCAAAATCTTTTCCCAATTTACTTTTCTCATTCAAATCCCCAAATTCCTTCACAAACTTATCTAAACTTTTAACTCCCTTTTTATAAAATTTTCTTAAAGGTGGATATTTTCGTATAGATTTTTTAATGAGCAAAAAGAGGGTTGACAATCCTTTTCATAGATGAGGCAATTCGAATAGTTGATTTTTTAAAAAATTTGAAGTATAATTGAAAAATACGGGGCGTAGCGCAGTCCGGTTAAGCGCGCTTGGTTTGGGACCAAGAGGTCCTCGGTTCAAATCCGAGCGCCCCGAAGTTTATAATCGGAGGACGGTCCTCCGAATGGGAAAGAGGGTAATATGAAAATTTTTATAGATACTGCAAAGATAGATGAAATAGAAACTGCATTTTCATGGGGAATAATTGATGGAGTTACAACAAATCCTTCTTTAATAAAAAGTGCAGTTGATGAACTAAAAAGTAAAGGCGAAAAAATTGATATAAAAACATATATAAAAAGAATTTTGGAAATTGCAAAAGGTTTTCCTGTAAGTTTAGAGGTTATAGGAACAAGTTTTGAAGAAATGTATAGGGAAGCAAAAATTCTTTATGAAGAATTTAACAAAATTGCAGATAATGTAGTTATAAAAATTCCAATAAATCCATCTCTTGAAGAAAAAGCAAGTTATGATGGACTTAAAACAATTTATAAATTGTCAAAAGAAGGGATACCTGTAAATGTAACATTGATTATGAAGGTTGAACAGGCAATTTTAGCAAGTAAAGCAGGAGCAAGATATGTAAGTCCATTTGCAGGTAGAATTGATGATTATTTAAGAAATAAGATTGGATGGAAGGATTTTAAAAAAGAGGATTATTATCCTGAAAAAGGTATCCAATTTAAAGAACAAGTATTAGATGACGAAGGAATTGTAAGTGGAGTTGATCTTGTAAAAAAGATTGTTGATGTTTTTAATAAATATAATTTTAAAACAGAAATTATTGCTGCTTCAATAAGAAATTCAAGACAGGTTAGAGAAATTGCCTTAACTGGATGTCAAATAGCGACAATCCCATTTTATGTTCTTTCTGAAATACTTATTCATTATAAAACAGCAGAAGGTATGAGAAAATTTATATCTGATGTAGTTCCTGAGTACAAACAGATTTTTTACAAATAAGACTATTCACTTCCGAACCGGGTTCGGTAAAATTGGAGTATCTACTCTTGTGATGAACTGACTGGAAAAATTGAATAGATAACTTCTTTAAATTTCTCATAATTTTTTATTTCAGATTTGGTGTAGATTCTTAAGAGAGATAAAGTTGATTAGAACATCATACTTACTTGTAAAACTCATACACTTAAATTTAGAAAAGATTATTTTTGAGAAATCCTGCATTCTTGACAACAAAATTTTGCAGGGAAAAGCAAAAGTTTGACTTAAAGGGATTAATCCCTTTAAAACCCTATCGGTTCAACTCTTCCAAACCCTCTCATATCTTTGAGAGGGTTTAAGGTTTTTTTGTTTATTTTTGCTGAAATACGCAAAAAACAAAATTTTGCACTATCTTGTGTAAAAGTTGATACAAAAAGATTGTTTTTATGTTCGGTATTTTTAAATTTTCTGTATATTGTCATTTTGTGTTTTTGCTTTCGTGCAAAATTTTGTTGGTTTGTTGAATAATTCAGTTTACATCTCTTACCTGTTGCCTGTGGTAGGTCAGAACCAAGCAATCTCATCAATAAAATTGCTACACAA
>JAMWCO010000053.1 GCA_023818785.1 Candidatus Omnitrophota bacterium | reverse complement strand
AAAAAACTCCTAATTATTTTTTCGTAGAAAATATATTTTCTCTTTTTAAAATAAATATGTTAAAATACCTATTACTTAAATTTATGGGAAGTTAGGGATTAAAATACAAAAAAATTTGAGACCTCTCTCTTAAAAATAGTGAAAAAGTATCTTATGAAAGGAGAATGGACAAGAACTTTTACAGGTCGGAAAATTACATAGGAGATATAGAACTTCTTAATAAACTTTTAACAAACTGGTTAATAGAGTATAATTTCATCGTCCCTGTCAATTACAACTATCTCACCTATTGAGTTTTTATGTAAGAAAAATTTGATTGGTATAAAAAAATATGTAAAAATGTATTTAATGAGAAAGTGTGATAAAATGAAAAATGATGTGGTATAATTATTGGTGAAGATGAAAAATAAAAAAATGAATAAAAAGAGGGGAGGGAGATGAAAAAAGGAGGATGTTTTTCCGCTTTGGTTATGGTTGTGGTGATGCTGATTGGGATGTTGTCTTGCGTGAGTAAAGGCGCCGAAGGAATCAATTTGGTGATAAAGGAGACTTCCCTGAGCAAGATACATGGTATCTTTGGTAAAATTACCATCAGTCCAGATAGCAAGAGGTTCGCTTATGGGGCAGTGCGTGGTGGAAAGCAGTTTGTAGTATTGGATGGACTTGAAGGAAAGGAATACGATGGTTTCCTCCGAGGTAGCCGATTAGTTTTTGATAGTCCAAACAAACTTCATGCTTTGGCTGCTCGTGGCACCGAAATTTTCCTTGTGGAGGTGGAAATTCCATAATTGCAAGAACTTTATAACAACAAAACAATGAGGCGAAGGATAGTCACGACCATACAGGTGGAAGACAAATTTTTTTACTTTACGAAGGTGATAAACTATGACTTAAGGATGGCAGGTAGTTTTTATCCTGTAAGTTTGCTGATGCCGAGGAAGATGGATAAGGAAGTGCCTAACAACCGGGAAATGATTAAAACACAGATATACAGAATTATAAAACAAAAGGAGGGTATATAAAATGAAAACATTAGGAAAATTTTTTACCTTATATAAAGGAGCATTAGGGATAGTATTGTTAGGAATAGCATTGACTTTTCCAATTCAAGATGGAGAATCAAAAATAGATAAAAATTCAGCAATATTAAAAAAATACTATGGTTTCTGCTATGGTCCCTTTAGAAAAAATGAAGATCCTGATAAAGGAGTTCTTCCAACAGAAGAAGAGATAAAAGAAGATATTTCTTTTTTAGTAAAATTTACAGGGAAAATAAGAACATATGGAAACACAGGCACTTTGTCTAAAATCCCTGCTTTATCTCAAGAAGTTGGACTTGAATGTTATGTTGGTGCATGGATAAGCAAATATAAGATTGAAAATGAAAAAGAGATTGATAATTTGATTAAAATTGCAAATTCAAATCTCAAGAATATAAAAGGATTAATTGTTGGGAATGAAGTTTTGCTTAGAAAAGATTTATCTGAAGAGGAATTATCTAATTACATTAAGAAAGTAAAAGATGCTACTAAGATAGATGTTGGGACTGCTGAAACATGGAGTGTTTTGTTAAATAATACAAATATTGTAAAAAATACTGATTTCCTTTTAGTTCATATCCATCCTTACTGGGAAGGAGTTTCAATCAAAGAGGCACCTGAATATGTCATTAAAAGATATGAGGAAATTAAAGCAAAGTTTCCTGATAAAAAAATAATTATTGGAGAAACAGGATGGCCAACTGCTGGAGAAATTATTGGAAAAGCAGTTCCAAGTCCAGAAAATCAAAAAATATTTTTTGAAAGATTTACAAAGTTAGCAGAAGAAAATAAAATACCTTATTTTTATTTTGAAGTTTTTGACGAAGAATGGAAAAATAAATTTGAAGGAGAAACTGGGGCTCATTGGGGAATTTTCAACTCAGATGGCTCATTAAAATTTATGTTTTATGAACTTTTTCCTCAGGAGATTAGAAAAGGGATAAATAGACCTGCAAGGCAAATAAATAAGGTGCCAATTAAAGCCCCTGTGATGGTATATGATGAAGCAGGTTCTGAAGAAAACCATTTTGAACCTACAGGATGGATGGGAGATTTAGAAAGTTTAAATATAGAGCGAGATTGTAAAGAATTCCCTCATTCAGGGAAAACATGCATTAAGATTATATATTCTCCTACTACTTTTGATAGTTGGGCAGGAATTTACTGGCAGTATCCGATTAACAATTGGGGTGAGTATCCTGGATATACTATTTCAGGAGCATCTAAACTAACCTTTTGGGCGAGGGGTGAAAAAGGAAATGAAAAGGCAGAATTTAAAGTAGGCGGAATTAACAAATCTCCGTATCACAATCCAAAATTTCCTTATCAAGATTCTTTTGGTCCTTTGACTACAGGGATTGTAAATTTAACTAAAGATTGGAAAAAGTATTCCATAGACTTAAAGAAAGAAAACCTAAGTAATGTTATTGGTGGATTCTGTTGGGTTACGAATAGATCTCAAAATCCAAAAGGATGCATAATTTATGTTGATGATATAAAATTTGAATAAAAAATAGAACAAAGAGATAAATAAGTGATTTCAAAACCCTTGCGTAAATTTGACAGTGAAGTGAAAAAATTATAAATTAAATATAAACGGGGTTAAGTAAATATTTACATTTTTTAAAGCAAAATATAAAGATGAAAAAATGAAAATTTTGAAATTTTCAAATTATTGCTTTGGGCTTTTATCTTTTATCTTTTTAGTTACATTTTTAGAAAATGGGTTTACGGCTCAATCTTTAACAAGCGAACTATCCACTAATGAACAAACACTTTCCGATACACAACTCAAAGATGAGAAAGAAAAAGTTGTCTTTGATGTGGTATCGCAAATTGTTCGTCTTAATGAGATTGGAGTGCGTATAGCAGTTGTTTCTGACTATCAGGATATAGACTATGAATTCCTTATTTTGCCTACACCTGATTTAGCTGCCTTCGCTCTTGGAGATGGGTCAAATCGTATTTTTATAAGTACTGGTTTACTTGAAACTTGCGACGATGATGAATTGGCTTTTATTTTGGCACATGAGATTATCCACTTAGAGAAAAGACATCCAGAAAAAGCAATTAAGCGACAAGAAAGTACAGAAATAGTGATTAATCTGCTTGGTGCTGTTCTTGGAGCAGCGGTAGCTTCTGCTGTTTCTGCTAGTGCTTCTCCTTATAGTTATAGTGGACAGCAGTTAGCTCAGATTGCAAGTATTGTTGTAGGTGAGATAGTAGGATTAGGAGGCGTTATCTCTTTTCAAAAATTTAATAAAGAACTAGAAACAGAAGCAGATAAATATGGCTGTATATATATGCATAAAGCCGGCTATAATCCTAAAGCAGCTATTACTTTACTAAATAAACTTAAAAAAGAAGAACCTAAAAGGACAATACTGGTAGAACTACTTGCATCCCATCCTAATATTGACAAACGTATTGAAAATATTGATAAATGGATAAAAGAATTAACCCTTAAAAGTCCTTGATATTTACAACATAAATTTCCCAGTTTCCACTTTCAAGAGAAGAAAAAGTAATCTCTTCTCCGTTTGGAGAAAAAGATGGAGATTTTTCTCTCCCTTTGCTATCTGTGACTCTTTTTAAACCTGTCCCATCACTGTTCATAATATAAATTTTCCCTCCACCAGCATAACTTTCAAATACAATCTTTCTTCCATCAGGTGACCATATTGGATTAGAACAAAAAGTCTCCATATTTGTCAATTTTTTAAGATTTGAACCATTAACATCAATCACGAAGATTTCATAGTTAGTCCTTCCATTATGGTTATAAAGCCCTGCAAATGCAATTTTGTTTCCATCTGGTGAAAAAGTATGATCCTTAGCATTTAATTCATCATCTATTAGTTTTATAAAATTTTTCCCATCCGCTTCTACTATGCATATTCCTTTATCTGTTCTGAAGGCAATCTTTTTTCCGTCAGGGGACCACTTAGGTGAACGAGCATAATTTTTAACAAGTTGCTTTTCCTCAGAACCGTCTGGGCTGATTATCCATATTCCTTCATCCCATTTGCTAAAAGCAATTTTAGAACCATCTGGTGAAAAACTTGGTTCTTCTGCGTAAGAATTTTCTTTTGTATTATTAGTTAAATTTTTTAAATTCTTTCCATCAATATCCATTATATAAACATTTGAATACATTATGTTAACAAAATGCCTTTTTTCTTCAAAAGGGAGTTGGAATATGCTGGTCTTAATATAACCTTCGCGATACCGTGTGAAAACTACTTTTTGTCCATCCGGAGAAAAAGTGTATTGAAAATCATGTCCATTTAAGTCACTAAGTCTTGTTAAATTTGAACCTTCTACATTCATGATGAAAATGTAAGACCTAAATTTGTGTATTTCAAGATATTTTCGGCTAGTAAAAGCTATACCTACTCCACGAGCGAAAAGAATATTTTTCCCATCGGGTGACCATATAGGAAAAACATCTTCCATCGGATGATTGGTTAATCTTCTTTTCCCTAAATTGTCAGAAGAAACTTCTAAAAGAGTGATTGCCAAGTATGAAAAAATTGTCAAGTATATCAATTGTCTCATGGTTTTCATTTCCACCTCTTTATTCAATCAATTTTCAGACATATATAACAAAACCCCGAGAAAAAAGTAAGATAATAAGTCTTCTTTCTCGTAAGATAATTGAACAGAATCATAATAATGTTGCAACTTTATATACGTACGATTAAGTGAACTATCAAGGTCAGAAAAGTTTATAACCCCTCCCCCTATAAGCCACTCTTCTCCTACGGTAACCTCTTTTTTCAGTCCAACCATAGTGCCTATAAGTCCTCCTGTTCGGCGTGTAGTTGTTAAATCTTTTACTTTTTGTATTTCACAAACAACTGCAAAATCAGCATCAACAATTTCCCTTAACTTTTTTATCACTTCTTTTTCAGGTATAAAGAAAGGGTCAACCTCTTTTCTCAAAAAATTATCTATTTCTTCTTCACCTATAACTTCATAGCCATTTTCTTCTAAAATCCTTTTTATTTGGGTATAGTAAACTGATTGTAAAGATGGACGACCAGAAATATCTATAAAAGGGAAAACAACAACTCTCTTTTTTCCTTTTTTGGCAGTCGTTGCTTCCAATTTTTGTTGTAGTATTTCTTCATATTTTTCTTCCCCAGAATTCAAAGTATTTAGTGTTTTCCAAAAAGTAGGGTCTTTTATGAATTCATTTATAGTTCTGGTTAGTATATATGAAGGATTTACTATTTTGCTATTATAACTATATGTTCTTGACCATACTATATTACCTTCGTTGTCTTCTAATCTTAGTCCAATGCTACATTGTGCTTTTGTCTTTTCTACAGTTGGTAGTGGAACTCTAAAACCAGTAAAAAGTGTTGGCAATTTTGAAGAAACTTCAGTTTCAACAAAAAAGGATAATATTTCTCCTTTAAGAGTGACGGTTGTTTTGTCAGAAGAATTAGATGTTTCAACAGGTGTTCTTTCAAGTAAAAATTGTGCTGGTGTAAAAATAGTAACATCGGTCTGACTTTCTAAAGCGCTAATTTCAACAGGGTGGTAATTAAACATAAATTTTGTTTTTACTCCTCCTATATTGAGAATCCTTGCTATAATTATAGGGACTATTTTCTCGGGATCTTCTAATGATATTATTTTATTTTTTATTTGAAGAGTAGTAAAAGGAATGGGCGTTGGAATTGGTACTATAAGAACTCCATAGGGCATATTTACATTGATTTCTCCCAAAAAGAAAGGGTTTTTTTTGTTTTTGGGTTCTTTACTGAAAAATTGTTCTACGGCTATAGTAATTTTAGTGTCCTTTACCGATATATTTTCCAATAATTCTGACGGTAGATTTTCTTTTATATATCCAATTGGTATCTTTTCTACTATAATTTTAGTGATAGCCTCTACCCTTACCCAAAAAGAAAAAATTAAAATTGTAGCCAATATCCAAATTTTTAAAAGTTTATTTTTCATTTCATCATTTTATCCGTACAAATCGGGTACTTGGTAACACTTTTTCATTTTCTTCAAATTTATTTTTACACATACTTTTTATTTTGTCAATTCTTTGTATGTCTGCCAATCAGTAGTAACATTAACATAATTTAATTTTTCTTTCAATTTTTCATCAAGTTTTTTTCCGTTCAACTTTTCTTAATCAAGGTAATTTCAAAATAACATAATTAATAAAGTCAATTGTATTTTTCTAATTTAATTTCTTACTTAAAGGTGGTCGTTTCATATTTAACTTTTTAAGACTTTCCAAATGTTTGCACTATTAATCTTAATTCCACGATGCCTCTCTAAATACGTCCCATTTAAAACAAAAAATCTCCTCTCTTATTATATAACCTGCCACCTATATATTTAGTAGTTTTATCGTTTTATTATGGTCTATTATATTCTGTTCAATCATTAAAACTGTCGTGGAATATTTATCTTTCAAAACTCTTATTGTCTACATGCCCTTTTTAGTAAATCCCTCGTCCAAGTATAGCAGATACTTCATCAACTAAAACAATTCTGGTTTTTTTATAATACCATTTCTTAAAGCAAGTTTAACCTTAATTTATTTTTTTATTAAAAAATTTTTCAAAGTTTTTTTAATAATATATTTGATAATATAAAAGATACTATGATTGATACTACATTTAAGTTTGAAAAATTCAGTAAAAATATTGTGTATCAAGGGATTTATAGAACTTTTTTTTAAAAATTGGTGGCTAAAAATTAAGTTATTAGATTTACACTTGACAACGAATTTATAAGCAGGTATAATATTCTAAAAAGAAGGTAAAAATAGAAGGCGGAATAAAATATGAGAAGGACAGCTAATATAGCAGGGAGAGAAGAAAATATTTTTGAAAAGGTGAGGAAATATCTGGGGATGAGTATTGAAGAAATTGCAAGGGAAGTAGGTGTTTCTACTTATACTTTTTGGAGATGGGAAAACAGCATAATAGAACAGCCCTCTCTTCATTATATAAAAAAGATTGAAAAGTTGATAAAGAAAAAGGCGAATGAAGAATTTAAAATGGATTTTTTAAAGTGGGTTATATACGACAAAAAAATTCCAATTATAGGGAAAACAAAGGAAGAGATTATAAAAGAAATAGAGAAAAATCAAGAAATATTTATGGACTCTCCTATCTGGAATAAAGTATTTAAAGAAAACCCTGAATTAAAAAATCTTCCTTTCGGAGAAATTTTTAAGAAATATACGAAAGATAAACTTTCATATGATGGAATATTTCTGTTAAATTCATTACCGACAAATCCACCTAAAAGAGGAAGACCAAGAAGGATAGATAAACAACTTACAAAACAAAATAAAAATATAAAGCATAAAACACAGGTAAAAAAAACACCGAGAGAAAAACATAGACATAAGAATACAAATAAAAATGAAAGTAATGAAGGAAGTGATGATGAATCATCGCATTATAAATTTGATAAAGACACAGAAGCAAAATATAATTTAATTGGTCTTTTTGACTTACTTTTGAAAATTGATATGAGAATAAAACATAAGGAGTATAAAGGAGGATTTTGATGAAAGCGATAATTTTAGCCAGAGTTTCAACTGAAGAACAAATGTGTGAAGGTCAATCAATACCTGCTCAACTTGCAAAGGCAAGAGAATATGCAAAAAGGAAAGAGGTAAATGTTTATAAAGAATTTTCTTTTGATGAATCTTCAATAAAAGACAGAAGAAAAAAATTTGAAATAGTGATTGAAGAGATTAAAAAATCCAAAGAAAAAAAGGGAATTAGGTTTGAAAACAGGGGAAAAACTATTGCACAGGAATGGAGTTTATCATATTTTGAACAATCCATTTTATTATGGAATGATGAAGTATAAAAATCAATTATATCCTCATAAATATCCACCATTAATTTCTAAGTTCTTGTTTGATAAGTGTCAGGAGGTTATGGCTGGATACCATAAAAAACCATTCAAGTATCTTTCAAAACCATTTATATTTAGAGGACTTATAAAATGTGCTGATTGTGGTTGCACCATCACACCGGAAATGCATAAGGGACATATTTATTATAGTTGTACCAATTTTAGAAAAATACATGGAAGAAAAACATATGTAAAAGAGGAAGAACTGCTTAAGCCAATCTATGAAATTCTGGAGAATATAAAATTGACGGATGAACAGATTGAAGAGGGAGTGATAACAAAAGAGATATTTGAGAATAAGTTAAAGGAATATAAAGAAAAACAGGCAGAGATTGAAGCAAAAATGAGACAATACACAGATGCTGATAAAAGTTTTTATATAACTGCAAGTTTAGTATTAAATCTGGCTAAAAGAGCCCGGGAGATATTTGAATGTTCTGAAACAATTGAAAAAAGACAGATTTTAAATTTTTTACTTCAGAACGCAGAACTAAAAGGCCGAAACCTGCAATTTACCTTAAAACCACCTTTTGATACAATTGTAAAATTTAACAATTGTCCAAAAAAGGGTGAGTGAGGGGATTTGAACCCCCGACACCTGGAGCCACAGTCCAGTGCTCTATCCGCTGAGCTACACTCACCATTCTATTATATTTTATCTTTTT
>JAMWCO010000052.1 GCA_023818785.1 Candidatus Omnitrophota bacterium | reverse complement strand
GACCGCGAATAGTTGAGTGCTTATATCGGATAAAATTGCTTGAAAAGAAAATTTTGACAAAGAGGTGAATATGAGAGTATAATAAATTCCTCAAAACCACATAGTTAAACGCTCTTTTGGTGTCATTGCGAGAAGAGAAACAATGAAGCAATCCCAAAACAGGATTTCCACACAGAAAACGTTCGCAACGACTTTGTCGTTTAAAATTTTTAACTTGCATTTTCACTCCTTTCTATCTTTATTCAACTATTAAAATTCTGAAATCATGTCCTTTTATAAATATCTTTTCAGGAGCAGTTTCTCCAAACTTATATCCTTTTTCTTTGGAATAAGAAAGTGGTATATCAAACCCTGTCTCTAAATCCCATATTCTTGAAACTTCAAAACCTAATTTCTTACTATCTATCTCAAAATTTTCTATCCAAGTCTCATTTTTGTTTTCATTTAATAAAATAATCGCTGCTTTTTTCCTCTTTGATAAATAATTGCTTTCCAAAGGTTGTAGTTGTTTATATAAATAAATTGATGCATAAACTTTCTCTGTTGAAAATTTCACTATATCCTGTCTCCAGTAAGGAACAAATATAGGGTCTCCTGAAAAAAATGAAATTTCTTGTTCAAGAGTTTTTAAAATTTTCTCTTTTAATTGATAAAAATATGGATTCCATGAAGGTATGCTTCTTTCTCCAATATCATGAAGTAAGCATAGACCAAGGACAATTCTGATTGCTTTTAAACTACCAGGGCTTGAATCAAGTTGAGGAATAATACCTCCTCTGCATTTTGTTAGTGCTCTAAAACTATCAACAGATAAGTCATTTAAAAGATCATCAGAAGGAGAATAAAACTCATTTTCAATATGCCAGCCAATTTGAGTAAATGAAAATACTGGATGGGTGTTAGAAAGATATAAAGGAGGTCTTCCTACTTGCCAACCCATTACATTTAGACGCTTTGTAAGTTCTCTAAAAGTAAATAAATTACTTTTTCCTTGAATTTTTCCATCTTCTCTTAAATATCCTTTCCCAAGAATAAGCCAACTTTCTGGTTCTCCAATTCCACCAAAATATGTTGATAAATTATCCCACCAAGTTCCATTTATAAAACATTTTTCAACTAAATTTTTATGATACCAGAGATAATAATCAATATAACTTTCTGTAAAATTAACAGAAACTGAAGTTACTTGGTCATCTGTCTCATAAACTATTCCTCCCCAACTTGTCTTTCTTTTATATTCATTCTGTGGTCTTGGTTTATAATTTGTTATTCCAAGCCATTCTCCAGCAAATGTTTTAAATTCTTTTGATATTCCTGTCATTTCTGTACTTCCATATAAAACAAGTGGTTTGCCCTCTGTTAACCAAGAAGATCGCGGTGCTGTAGATGCAGAATTTTTAGGTAATGACTTTAACCCTAAAAAAATGTCCCTTAAATTTTTATAATCATCTTCATTATACAACTCAAATCCATCAACACTATAACCATAAAATCTATATCCACTGGTGTTATGTATATAATGAGATTCAGGCCAGATCCACGCAATTTTTCTCCAATTTTTAGGTAATGGTTTTACAGGAGTTGCAATTAAAGCAAATTTTATTTCTCTTTCTTTTTCTAAATTATATGGTTTGTTAAATAATCTAAATCTTATATATGGAATACCATTTTTCCTTTCTGCTGTTATTGCAGAAACATTATCATCTAAAACCCAACCTTCATCACTTTCTCCAATATACCAGAGACCATATTCACCTGTTCCTATAAAAACCGCTGGAACCCAACTACCAATTAGGTTAGGAACAGGACCCAAATTTTTGCTTTCAAATGTAATGCCTTCTCCTTTTGGAAATTTTCCCCAATAACTACCTATTAAATTATCACATCTCTGCATAACAAGTGTATCTGCACCAGGAACTTCTATTATCATATCAAGAGAATCAATTTTTATAGTTTTCTTTGGTTTTAAATTCAGATTTATGAGATACCATCCATCATATTCAAATGTTACATCAGTAAAAATTTCAACTTCACCTAATTCAGATTTACCAATTAGTTTTACCTTTGTAGAACTTTGATACTCTATTTTTATCCCTTTACCATCTAAATAATATTCTTTCCCTTCTGATTTCATTACCAAATATATTGGTTTTCCAAGTATGTTTTTACCTGCAACATTTATTTTTTCAGGCAATCCTGTCTTCCCTATAATATATTCTCTATTCCATACTTTTAATACATTTTCTTTTACTTCTATTGGTTCATATGGTGGAATTACCATATCTTCTTTACCAATATTATTTTTCTCCCATGGCCATTTTTCTCTTACAAACTCCTCTTTTCTCTCTGATACTTTCTTTTTCCCATTGTATAACCCAAGTAAACAAATATATTCTCCTTCTTTTAAATCAATATCAAATAATGTTGTCCCTCTTAATTCCTTTATTTCTCCATTTACTTCCTTTACCACTTTCCCTTTTTTTGTTTTTATTGTTATGGTGAAATTGTCTACTTTTTTTATATCTTCACCAACTCCAAACATATCAAGGTCTATCCATGCCTGAAATTTCTTTAAATATGGATAATGTGCAAACTTAAATTCATATTCTCCAAATGTTTCTCTTCTCTCCTGCCATGGCTTTATAAATTGTGCCCAGTATCTATCAGTCATCTTTATTACAGGTATTTTTGCAGAATATATTATTTTTTCTTTCTCTCCTTCTTCTGTTTTTTCTTTTGTGCTTACTTTAATTTCAAACCAGTTCTGCTGGTATTTATCTTCTTTTTTTTCTTCTGATAACTGGATATTTTCTTCTTTAAATTTAAATACCTCTGATATCCCTTTCTTTAAATTTCTTTCTTCTTCTTTTTTATATATCTCTTTCCCTTCTGCATTCTTTATTATTATTGAAACTTTTATCTCTTCTTCTTTTTTACCCAATACTTCTATCTCTGTATCAAGTTTCCCATTTACTATATCTCCTATTTTCTTAAAATGAACTGATGGTGTTTCTTTTTCAAATATTATTTCTGGAAAAACATCCCATCCCATCCAACTACTTCCTACCCAGCCAGCAAAATAGAGACCACCACAAAAATCAGTCCTTACAAGTTGGATTACCCAATTTTTCCCTTCAGGCGTTTTCTTCTGTCCCATTGTCTTAAAAGGTATTTTCATTTCAAGTTGCCAGAAAGTTTTGCCTACATTACATTTCACTTCTGCTCCTGATGTCCAGGCATCTTCTGTTCCAGGTGTTCCATTATAAAACCACTGGTCTGAATAATAACCTCTTGGATTTACCATTATTTTATAAAATCCATACCCAGGTATTACTGCTTCTTTCCTACCATAAGGTGATATCTGTATTTCAGTATGGTCTTCAAACAATATTAAATATCCTTCATCATTTTTCTTTACATTTGCTTTTAAGACAGTTCCTTCTGGATGTGGTGAGGTCATACCAATATATAAATAATCATCATCATATCCTAAATACCAAATTACTTGTTGAATTTCAGGGACTATTGTAGGAGGTTGTCCAGGTGCTCCTTCTGCTGCCCATGTACATACACCTGTAAAACTTGCCCCTTGTTCCCATTCTCCCTCTTTTATTACTCCATCTATATCAGGAACTTTTTCAAATTTAGGAATTCTTAATAATACTGGTTGAGAAAAAACTGACTTTACAAAAAGGGAAATATATAAAAACCTCATTAAAACTCTAAGTTTTTTCATACTGCCCCTTTTTTAATTTATTTTTATTATTTTTACTCCATAAGGAGAAGAAAGTTTTATATTTTTTGTTAATTTTTCACCTGTTTCTATATCTATTATTTCTCCTTTTGTTTTAAATCCTATATTTTCTTCATTAAATTCTATTTCAATTTCTTCATCTTTTTCAGACCAACTTGACAAAACAAGCATCAGTTCTTTCTTCTCTTTATCAATCAGACCGAGCCACTTTACTCTCTCATTATTTATCTCTAATATTGGTTCTTCTTCCCAGTAATTTCTTACTTCAATTTTTTCTTCTCCATATCCAAAATCAAAAATTATCTTATCTAAATCAGAAATTGTTTTTTCCCATAAAGGTCCTCTCTGTATCTCATGAACCATTCTCATTGCCCATTCTATTTTCAACTGTTTTTCTTTTGGTAATTTGTTTATTATTTCATTTTGATTCCCACTTACTGGATATAAACTTAATGGATAATTCCCGACTTGAAGCCCTATTGTTTCTGTTCTTAACCAATCAGGTGTAAATGGTTTTGTATTTCCTAATTCATGGTCTAAATTTGCTGTCCCAAATGTATGCAAAGGTAAAATTTGATTGTTTGTTCTATGAAGTACCCATTCAAGTGGTTCTTTTCTTTTTTCTCTCCAATAACAAAGTTGATTCCAAACCCTTTTATGATATTCCCGCTGATTCCAAATTGTTACACACGGTTGAATTTCTCCATTTTCTGTTATATATGCGTCTGTCATTTTTAAATTATATGCTGGGTGCAACCAGTCACAATCCCAATATAATCCTATTCCTCTTTTTAACCATTCATTTGCATACCAAACCCCATACTCTTGGTAACTCTTTGTAAAATTTACATATTGAGAAGAACTTATATCCCCAATTTTTCTAAATATATTTTCATCTGGCCATATTCTTGTATACAAATATGCTTCTGATGTCCATTCATCCTGATATGTCTTCCATTCATCTCTAACAGAAGAAGCAGCCATTTCCTCCTGATAAACAACAATAGGTTTTTCAGATCCAATTCTACTACAAAATTCAGCGAACTGATTAACACTTTCTATCCATGGTTTAGTTCCAAAAACAAAAGGAGGATTATATTTTTTGTTATACTCTTCAAACCATTTTTTTGTTTCTTCTTCTAATTTTCTTTTTTCTCTACATTCAATAATTTTATCAACAATTTCCCAGTCATCTCTATATGGTCCTTGATATGAACATTCTAAACCTCCCCATGGCACTACAGAAATACCACAAGGAATAAAAGGTAACTTTTTTCTCCAATTATCTGGCATTGGTTTTGTTGGACTTGCCTGAAGACCAAATACTAATTTTGTTGGACTTTCTAAGACTACTGGTTTGTTTATTAAATATACTCTTAAAATAATTTTACCATCTTTTCTTTCTATTTCCTGTATTGGTTTTGTTTCATTTGGTTTTTGATAGTTTTTCTCTGTTATATATCCTTTATCATTTTCTCCAAACCATGCAATCCCCCTTTCTTCTTTTCCAAGCCAGATATATGGAACAAAATTATTAAGCCACATTTTCCCTCTTTTTGCTTTTGAACTATCCCATATTATTCCTTCTCCTTCTGGGAGTTTTCCTGAATAATTTATTCTTGTAGTATCTACAAATTGATGAAATAGTTCAATTTCTTTCTCTTTTAATGGAATTTCAAGATATAAACTATTTATTTTTTCTTTTATTCCTGTCGGCTCTATTTCCATCTCTATTTTTGCACATCCATCAAATTCTATTTTTGTTTTTGTTTTTATTTTTAATGCATCTCCTAATACATTACCTTCATAAATACAATGAGTATCTTTTTCTTCAATAAACTTCCCTTTTGAATTATAAATATCCCATTTTATATCTCCTTTTTCTGTTTCTCCTTTTATTTTTATTGGCTCTGAAAGTATATCCCTTCCTTTTGTTATTACTTTATCAAATAATCCAAACTTATTCATATGATATTCTCTTAAAACTATTTTTACTCTATTATTCTCAACTCTTACTGGTTCAAATGGCTTATATACTTTTTCTGTTATACCTAAATTATTATTCTCCCAGATAAATTTTTTCCTTATAAATGTTTTTTCTTCTCCTTTTATTTTTTCTCCTTTTTTATCTTTAATTTCTATTTCTATTGTATATTTGTCTTCTTTTAATTCTGGTATTTCCCATTTTTTTTCTTCTTTTGTAAGGGTTGTTTTCTTTTCTGATAAAATGTTTTTCTTACTATCCAAAAGTTTTAAAGTTATTTCTTCTATTTCTTCTAAAGGAATATTAGGAATTAACTGATAATAAATTAAGTTATAAGATGGAAAATACTGAGCATAAATTTCACAAGGAGAAACTTTTGTAGGTTCTAAATTCTCTATTCCTAAATAGCGAGTAAAACAATTCTTTATTTCTTCATTTGTTAATTTCTTATCGTATAGATAAATTTCGTCAAACTTTCCAACTGAATTAAATTTTATAAAAGATATTTTTAACCAAAAATTATGATTATAAAAATTATAAAATTCCCCGGCCTTCCTCCCATTTATAAAAAAATTTATAATTTTATTATTCCAAGTGATAACTATATGGCACCAATTTCCAGGATATATCTCTGTACATAAACTGTCATCAATTGATTGTTTTTCATATATTCTAATTTCTAACGGAATTGGGCAACCGCCCAAATATCCCATATTTGCTATTTTAAAACCAAATTTTTCTGTTTCTAAAAAACTAATGTGCCTATCCGATAGGTTATTAATATCTACTGGTTGGAACCAAAATTCTATACTTCCTTCTTTATCAAAAATTAAATTTTTTGATTTGATTATAAGATTTCCATTAAAACAATTTCCTTTTATTCCATGTTCAAGTTTTTCATTATTTGTGGCAATTTCTAATTCTTTTACATTAATCTTTGGTAAAAGTTTATTATCAAAAGGAAGATAGAAAATTGGTTTATGTGCTGATAAGAAGTAAGGTTCTTTATAAAAATCTTCTTCTCTAATGGTATTTTCACATTTTAAATTTTGTTCTTCCCAAAATTTAAAAATATTTGTGTGGATTCTTAATTCATCAATTAAACCAATAAACCCATTTTCTTTAGTTTCATCATTTCCTATATAAATCTCAGATGGAATTCTTTCTTCCCCTTCTAATCCTTGCCTAAATCTAACCGGCAAAACAACAATTTCTTTCCCATCTATATATAATGCTCTTCTCGCTATAGGCCAAACCGTAGAGATTGCTGCAATATGAGTCCACTTGTTTAAAGAAATAACATTTTCTGGAGTTGAAGTAACAGTTGTGGTCCCTCTAACGCTCTCTGTAGTGGTAAAATGTATTCTTCCCTGTGTATCAATAAAAAGAGAAAACCCTTTATTTTGTCCCATAATTCCTTTTCTATATATTATAAAACTATTCTTCTTAGGATATTTTTCAAGTTTTATCCAACATTCTATTGATATAAAACCACCTGAGAAAATTTCTTCCGGTTCATACTTTATTGCTCCTTTACCATTTAATTTTAAACAAGGCCCAAATTTACCTTCTTTTTCAAAAAATACTTCTCCTATTCTTTCAACACTTTTTATTTTTCCTTCATAATCTGAAAAATCATCTTTATCAAAATGAAATAAACAATAGGTTTTATCATCAACTTTATATTGTTTCCAGAAAGATGTATCTGTACAAAAAGAAAATGGTATAAAAAAGGAATTTAATAAAATTAATAAAATAAATTTAACTCTCATTGAAAATCTCCATTTTTCTTATTGGATTACAATTATTATCCAACTTTTATCTGAGTTTAATGTTATTGCTCCAACATGTCCATCACAGAATAAAATATTTGTTACTTTAGAGTGTTTAAATCTTCTTTCGTTATTTAAAGCATTAATATCCCAAAAGTTTATTTCGGATTGGTCAACTGGATTAATTGCCCTTTCCCCTATAAGAAGGGTTTGAGAAGGTCTTACTATCTTACTTAATTTAGTATGACCCCCTGTTGCCGGAATAGAAATTGGAGTTCCTATTATACTTCTGTCATTACAACCATAACTTCCCCAATAACCTCCTTTCTGTAGCCATTTATCACTATCTAAAGCATAATCTGTAGGACAGATATAAACAGACGGTAATTTGCTTGGATTAGAAGATACATTTACCCAATTTTTATAAGGAAGATATCTACTGTTTTCACACAAGGTATACATCCAGTTTTTAGGCCATTTTTGCGGAAAGTATTCATCATAGTCATTAGTATATATGAATAATGCCTGACCTATCTGTTTTAAATTATTCATACAAGTTGCTTGCCTTGCTTTTTCTCTTGCTTTACTTAATGCTGGTAGCAACATTGCTGCTAAAATAGCAATTATTGCTACTACGACTAACAACTCTATCAAAGTGAAGCCATGTGGTTTTGAAAAGATGCTCTTTGAAAATTTTTTTCTTAACATTTTGCACCTCCTGTAAAATTTAATCTATATATAATCATCCGGCATAACCGGATGGCAAATAGGAAAATATATATAATCATCCACCATAATAACTGGTAGATGTAAAATAGAGGATTTTTATAAAAGAAGAAATTTTTTATAATAATATATCTACGAGAGAGAGAGTTCATTTTTATTTTTTCTATTTCCCATTTTATATTTATTATACCATATATTTTTATTTTTGTCAAGAGATAGTGTAGTTTCAAAGATAAAATGTCGTGTACTTCAAAGATAAAATGTCGTATTCTAAATTTCTCTTTCCCTTGTCAGACAATCATTTCTCTTTTAATCTTTCCAATATTTCCTATAATTTCTATTGTTTCAAAGATAAAATGTCGTATTTCTGATCTATAAACCTAAACATTCTCTCTATCTTCCCTTTTGCTCTCGGATGACCTGGATAGAGAGTTAAAAGTGGTATACCTAACTCTAAAAGCGCTTGTTTTATTTCCGTTGTTATCTCTTCTGGATTTATTTTATTCTCATAAAAACGCATCTGCCCATTATAAACTCTCCAAGTATCTCTTTTATA